>CALPSU020000053.1 GCA_943326315.2 Chryseobacterium gleum | reverse complement strand
TGAAGATTCTAAAATCACAAAATAAACTCCGCTTTTATAATCAGAAACATCTATTTTTTTAGAATTTATAATATCCTCAGAATAAACAGTATTTCCTAAAATATCAATTATTTTAACTGAAGAATTTTCGTAACCATTTAAGCTAAGCACAACAAAATCAGCCGCTGGATTAGGAGCAATTGATATACTAGATGTAGGCTTCAAATTCTTTACTCCTAATAGAAAATTCAACTGAACATCTACTGAATCTTCAAAATCTGTACCATCACCTATATAATACCTATATCTAGCTGTTCCTGTAGCAGAAACACTAGGTGTATAATGAATATTTAGAGTTGTTGTTGCACCATCTGAAACTAATAACTGATTATTTGCAGGTGTTGACCAAATATCCGTATTAGGAACATAACAAGAGCCAGGAATACAAAGTTGATCTGCCCAATCCGACGGAACATTTATTTTTTTTCTTGTTATTCTCCATGCTTTATTTTGTCCTGAATTATTTTGAATATCAATATCCAATGGAATAGTACCACTTGCTATAAGATCAGGATTATTTGGATCTAAACTAATTGTATGTACTAATCCAGATAAATCAGTTTGTGAACCTGTAACCATAATTTTAATCTGAGAAAACCCAAAATAAGAAAATGTTAAAAACAGTGAAATCAAGAAGGTAATTTTTTTCATAAGATTACAATATTTACTAATAGTAACAAATATACTAAAAACTAATCTCAATTTTAGACACTCTCAAAAACAAAAAATATATTAGTTCTTAGTTTACATTTGTTAAGATACTTAATTATTTAATAATCATTAAATTAAAAAGTATCTTAACCGTTATTCTATTTTTAGGAATACAATAATAAAAATTTAAATGATTCAATTTCATTCTACAAAATATATTACTTTTGGAAATGGGTTAAAATTGATTACCCTTAAAACATAACATAAACAATTAACGATGAAAAAAATTGCACTTATACTTACTAGTTTAACTATTTTCTTTTCAGTATTTTCTCAGGAGGATTTACATAAAGAAGAAGGGAAAAGAATTCCTACTATCCAGCTAAAAGACATGGATGGAAAATCTATTAATACTTCTGAATTAGGTTTTAAAGGCCCTATTATAATTAGTTTTTGGGCTACTTGGTGCTCTCCTTGTAAAAGAGAATTAAATACTATTCATGATCTTTACACGGATTGGCAAGCAGAAACTGGTGTAAACCTTGTAGCTGTATCAATAGATGATGAAAAAACTAAAAATCAGGTTCCGGTATACGTAGATGGAAAAGGTTGGGATTATTTAGTTCTAATGGATGTAAACGGTGATTTTAAGCGTGCAATGGGTGTAAATAATGTTCCTCACACTTTTCTTGTTGATACAAATGGAGTAATTGTATATTCTCATAATAATTATGCTCCTGGAGATGAGGATAGATTGTATGAAGAAATATTAAAACTTACTAAAAAATAACTGCCTAATCTTTATATTAAATGATAAAAAAAATATCCATAGTATGTTTTATTTCAAACATTTTTCTATGTTTTAGTCAAACAAATACTGCTACAATTACTGGAAACATTGAAAGCACTTTTCAGTATCTAAAAGCCGATACTTTAATTGGAGCCACATTACCTCCAGAAAAAGGATTACTAAATTCCTACATGAATGCATTTTATACTCAAGGGAATTTTAAAGCTGGGATGCGATTAGAATCTTATTTACCTCACATAAATGGTTACCCAAATCGATTTGACGGAACAGGTTTAGGAATGAGATATATCGGATATACTAATGAAATTGTCGATGTAACCTTAGGTAATTTTTACGAACAATTTGGTTCAGGATTATTATTCAGGTCCTATGAAAACAGAGCATTAGGTTATGATAACGCTATGGATGGAATGCGATTAATTGTTCGCCCAATCAAAGGTGTAATTCTAAAAGGAGTTTATGGGACACAAAGACAAGATTTTAAAGGAGGGATGATAATTCATGCATCAGGTATAGTTAGAGGTTTGGACGCTGATATTCATATAAATGAATTATTTAAAAGTTTGGTAGACAAAAAATTTGATGTTACAATTGGAGCTTCATTCGTAAGTAAATATCAAAAAGATGATAATGATCTTTTAAAATTACCTGAGAATGTTGGTAGTTATGGAGGAAGAACTAAATTAAGATATGGTAAATTAACCTTAGATGCTGAATATGTAATTAAAGAAAATGATCCATCATCGGACAATAAATATATTTATAATAATGGTCATGCTGCTTTATTTAATTTGGGCTATTCTAAAAAAGGGTTTGGCTTCTCATTTTCAGGAAAATCTGTTGACAACATGAGTTATCGTTCTGATAGAACACAAGCTCTTCAGGTTGATTTAATTAATTATCTTCCTTCTATGAATAAAACGCATACATACAATTTAGTCGCTTCTCTTTATCCATACGCAACACAATTAAATGGTGAAATTGCCTATCAAACTGAAATAGTCTATACAATACCAAAAGGGTCCACTTTAGGAGGGAAATATGGAACAACAATAAATGCAAATTATTCAACTGCATTTCAACCTTTACAACATACTTCTAAAATTAATTATTTAGATTCTACAGGAGTAACGTATGTTACTAAACCATTTGATAAAAGTTCAAACTTATACTGGCAAGATATAAACCTGAGTATCTCGCGAAAATTCACAAAGTCTTTTAATTTAATTATAAGTTATTTTGATATTAAATTAAATAATGATGTAGCTAAAGTAACTGAAGATGCTACAGGAATAATTTCTTCACATGTTGGAGTTTTAGAAGCCGGATATAAACTCAATAAAAATCATTCTGTTCGAATCGAAATCCAAGAATTAATAACCAATAAAGATAAAGGAAGAGATAAAGGAGATTGGGCAACTGCAGTAATTGAATATAATTATAAGTCAAATTGGTTCTTTGGTATAATGGATCAATATAATTATTCAAATCCAGAGAAAGATTTACAAATTCATTACATAATTGGAACTGCGGGATACGTTCAAGGGTCGACTAGATTTACCGTTTCCGTTGGAAGACAACGCGCGGGCCTTTTTTGCGTAGGAGGAGTTTGTAGAAATGTACCTGCATCAAATGGTATTACTTTTTCATTTACTCAAAGTTTTTAATTATAAAAAATATTAAATATGAACTTAGAGAAACCATTTTTAAAAATTTTAAAAAAGTACTATAAATTGGCTTTTTTAATCCTATACATTTTTTGTATTCAACTTATATCGTCTTGCGATAAAGTAAGTAATCCTTATCCTCGTCAATTTGTAGATATTGATACAACCTTACTATCAGGTATAACATTAAAAGAATATAAAAATACGCTCTGGAAAAGTTTTAGTATAAATACAAACGTAAATCGAAATGTATTAATCGAAGATTTTACTGGACATAAATGTGTAAATTGTCCAACTGCAGGATTAACAGCACGAACAATTGAAAATGCTCATGAAAACCGTGTATTTGTTGCTTCCATTCATGCTGGTCCAAACGGTTCTATTGGTTTTCAAAACACAACAGGATCTTTATTTTCTCATGATTTTACAAATCCTCAGGGTTTAGAAATTGCAAAAGAAATTACAGATGGAGGATTTATTGGAAATCCATCAGGAACTTTAAATAGAAAAATATTTGGAGGACAAATATTTCAAAATTATTCGAGCTGGGAAAGCTACACATCTACTATTATATCGGCAAATGAATTGAATGTAAATCTCCAATCTTTTTGTAATTATTTCCCACTTTCTCGAGGAGTAATTCTTCACACTGAAATCGATGTTAAAATTCCAATTTTAGACGATTTGTATCAAGTGGTGTATTTAATTGAAGATTCATTAATTGCCCCTCAAACAACTCCTTCCAATTGGCCGGTGCCAAATCTTGATGTAAACTACGTTCACCATGATATTCATCGTGGATGTATTGACAATCTTGCCCTTGGCAGAAAATTAACAAATAGCGATAAAAAAGACAAAGAAGGAAAAATTATAGAGGGCAATAAGTACTATTTGAATTATAGTTATAAACTTCCAGTCGATTATAATCCTAATAATATGCACTTATTAATTTATGTTTACAATAAATCTTCAAAAGAAATTTATCAAGTAATAAAACAAAAAATACAATAATAAAATAATTTTAATTTAAAAGCGAATCCAAAAAGATTCGCTTTTCTTTTGACTAATTTTTCAGTACTTTTGATTAATTGAAAAAGACAATGGAAATAAATCGCGAAAATATTTTAGAAGTTTTAGGAACTATTATTGAACCTGATTTAAAAAAAGACATTCTTTCATTAAATTTAGTTGAAAATTTAGAAATATCTGAAAATGAGATTGGGCTAACCGTCAATATTTTCAATACTGCATTACATGCAAAAAAGCGAATGCAAGAAGCTATTGAATTTAATCTTAAACGTGTTTTCGGAGATAAAATTAAAATTACCTCAATCATTAAAGGATTGCCTGAAAACGATAAAAAAACGCACAGAAAGATACTTCCAGAAGTGAAAAATATAATAGCAATTGCTTCTGGTAAAGGTGGTGTTGGGAAATCTACTATTACAGCAAATTTAGCTGGAGGTCTTGCAAAAGCTGGATTTAAAGTTGGTATTATTGATGCCGACATATACGGTCCTTCTATGCCTACTATGTTTGATGTAGTGAAAGAACGTCCATCTATGATAGACGTAGATGGAGTTTCAAAAATTAACCCTGTAATGAGCTATGGATTAAAGATATTATCTATTGGCTTTTTTACAGAACAAGATAATGCTGTTGTTTGGAGAGGTCCAATGGCGTCCAAAGCTATGACTCAAATGTTTACAGATGCATATTGGGGAGAATTAGATTACTTGCTAATCGACCTTCCTCCAGGCACAGGAGATATCCATCTTTCTTTAGTAGGGTTAGTACCTTTGGACGGTGTTGTTATTGTAAGTACACCACAAGAAGTCGCTTTAGCTGATGCAAGAAGAGGTGTAAATATGTTTCAAATGGATACTATAAACGTTCCAATTATTGGAATAGTTGAAAATATGTCATGGTTTACACCAGCTGAATTGCCTGAAAACAAATATTATTTATTTGGTAAAAATGGCGCTAAAGATTTAGCAGAAAAAATGAAGGTTCCTTTTTTGGGACATATTCCATTAGTGCAGAGTGTTAGAGAAGCTGGAGATATTGGTAGACCGGCAGTTTTTCAAGAAAACACTCCTTCATCAAATGCATTTGAAGAATTAGTACGTACTTTTGTTGAGCAAGTAAAAGCTGTTAAAAAAATATCATCCGTAAAAAAAGAGGAAGTATGATTTTGGACAAAGCAAATTTAGAATTGAAAATAAATGTTGTACTTCAAGAATTAAGACCATTTTTTGAAGCAGATGGAGGTGATATAAAATTTGTTGAAATAACTGATGAAGGGATTTTAAAAGTAGAATTAATGGGAGCATGTAGCGGTTGCTCAATGAGTTTAATGACTTTAAAATCAGGAGTTGAAGAAGCTGTTAAGAAAATTGCTCCGGAAATAATTTCAGTTGAAGCTATTAATTTACCACTTTTCGTTTAACGAATTATTTCTTTAAAGGTTTTATTGATTTTATTGATTTTGCCATCAACTCAATAATAATTTTTTCAGAACCCTCATCTCTACTTTTAAAAACATAGGTTACTCCATCAATTACTTTTTCAGAATATACATGGTAAGACTTATGAGGAACACCAACAGTAGTAGATGCTTTTGATACGCCTTTAGGCATTAATTCTTGCTCATATAAAATAAAATCTTTTTCATCTATGATATATTTTATTTTATAAAAATCTAATTCTTTTAATTCTTTTTTTCTAGTTTTAACCATGTCAGTATAATCTCCCCAGTCATCTATAAGCATATTAAAATTAGAACCAACTTCAAGTTCCCATTTAAAATCGTCTTCAGCATGTATAATTTCAGGTTTTGTAGATGCCCCGATATTTGCTGTTTCATCTGGAAGCATAATCATTATTGGTATATCATACTTTTTTAAGCTAAAACCTTGAAATTCATAATAATCATCATTAAGTATAATTCCTGCATCATTTTGAGTGTCACTTTTAGCCTCTTCTCCACAAGAGATAAAAGAAATAACAATAAGTAATATACATGGAATTAATAATAATCTAAATTTCATATTTCTTAATATAGGATAATAATTATACTTTACAAATATAACCGATTTTGTTTATTTAACTATAAAATAATCTAAAAGTTGAATTCATTACATAATGATTACTCCTTTAGCACCTAAAATTGGAATGTTTTTTATATTTGAATCATTTATACTCTCAGCAGGAAAAATAAACTTTTTGTCGTACATAACATTATCTGCCCAAAAGCTTACCCAATATTCATTCGCAATTCCAAAAACTTCTTCAACGATCGGTTCAATTTTTGCAGCCTCGTTTGGTAGTAATATTTCTAAACAGTGCCGTAACATAGCTGTTTTAACTTTTTCACCAGTTACAGCATTTTCACCATATCCTTTACTTGTAATAATAATGCCTTCCATAATGTCTTCTCTTAAATTTAACAAATAAACATTGTAACATATTTCTTTGTCTTCATTTAATTCTTGCACAACAGCTACTGCAACATTTTCTACTCTTGGTCCTAACAAATCTTCACGCATCGTATTATAATTCTTTTTCAATTTCTCTACCCAGTCTAATTATTTCAAATAAATCTACTGGATGTCCAATTTTTGCAACATTTTTTTGAATATATTTTGCATTTTTCTCGAATTTTTTTGGGATTTCATAATTATCACCTCGCTTGTCTCCTAATCTAATAATTACAAGATCTAGATCAGGTATTGATATAATATATTGTCCAAAGATTCCTCTACAGTAATAGATAGGAGATTTTGGATTCCCTAAATAAGTCCAAATATGTAAACCATACCTTAAGTTTGGTACTCCTTCACTTGTCTTCATGTTAGGATTACGAAACATTTCGTGCATATATTCTGAGGATATTACTTGTTTACCATCCCATTTACCAGATTGTAAAATTAATCTCCCCAATCGTCCAAAATCACGCGCTGTTGAATACATACAACAAAATGCTTTCTCATCTCCACCTAATTTATCTAAGCTCCAGTAAGCATTGTTTTCTGACCCAATTTTATTCCATAATTTTTTCTGAGCATAAACCGAGAGATCTTCTCCAGTTGCTTTTTCAACAATATATCCAAGTAATTGAGAGTCTCCACTTTGGTATTCAAAACGAATACCTGGTTTTTCAATTACATTTTGACGCATAACTAAACCTCTTAAATCTGTTCCATAATAAGACTCTGCATTCTCAGAAAGAGGATTCTTTGCACTTTCTTCCCAATCTAAACCTGAAGACATCATTAATAAATGTCTAATAGTAATTTTCTCTTTACCTCCAGAATTAAACTCGGGTAAATATTTACCTGCCTTTTCATCTAAATTTTTAATTTTCCCTTCGTCTAAAGCAGCTCCAATAAGTAATGAAACAACAGTTTTGGCAGCTGAAAAAGAATTAGAAACAGTTTCTTTTTTGTGACCTTCCCAGTACTTTTCGGCTACTATTTGATCTCCTTTAAAAACTAAAAAAGCTTTGGTTCCCAGTTTTTTAAATATGTATTTATAATGATCTGAAATTTTGAATTTGTTATAATTAGCATGTATTTTCCATGGTTCACTATTAGTAGCTTTTTTTATCGTCGAATTTTCAAAAACGGATAAATCATAGATTGTTGGACCTGTTTTACCTGATAAATAAGTTCTTGAAATTCCTTTATACAAATAGAACCTTCCTGATAAAACTATAAATAAATTTGCTGTAATAAACAATGCTAAAAAAAGAAAACCGATAAATCGAAATGCCCTTTTAATCATTTTAAAAAATTTATTTTTACTAGACATACTTATACTCAAATTGCAATGCTAATTTTTCTTTTAAAACTTGAGAAACTTCTTCAAAATCTAATTCTCGACCAAGCTCCTTTTGCATTGAAGTTACTGCTTTATCATCAATTCCACAAGGGATAATATGAGAAAAATATGTTAAATCTGAATTTATATTAAATCCTATGCCATGCATTGTAACCCATCTAGAACTTTTCACTCCTAGAGCACAAATTTTTCGAGCTCTTGGAGAATCACCTTCAATCCAAACACCAGTTAAACCCTCCACTCGATCACTTACAATATTGTATTCTAAAAGTGTATCTATTACGGCTTGCTCTAAAAATCTTAAATATTTATGGATATCCGAAAAAAAATGATCTAAATCAAATATAGGATATGCTACTAATTGACCAGGTCCATGGTAAGTAATATCTCCTCCTCTATTGATTTTATAAAAATTAGCATTATTATCTAATAATTGATCTTCATTTAAAAGTAAATTATCAATACTGCCACTTTTTCCAAGAGTAAAAACATGAGGATGCTGACAAAATAAAAGATAATTTTTTGTTTCTAAATCAGTTTCACCATTTCTAATTCTGATTTTTTCATTTATTGTATTCTGAAAAATTTCTTCTTGAATATCCCAAGCTTCTTTATAATCAATCAGTCCTAGCTGTTTAAAAATTACTTCGGGCATAAATAAGAAATAGTAAAAAATGAAAAAACTAAGCTAATTTAGATAATTCTGATTTCAAATAATCAATTACCTTAATATCCATAATATCAACTCCATTCAACTCAGATAAATAAAATGAAGCCCAATCAATTAAATGCATTAAATATAAAGTTCTTTCTATAGAATTTTGTCCCAAAGATTCAATTATTGAAACACTCGAAGTATGCTTTTTAACAACCTCAATAGAAACTTCAAATCGTTTTTTATTTTGTATACTTAAATCTTTTGTATCAAAGAAAACGACAGCAAAATCATTGGTTCCTCCAGCCCATCCTACCAATTCATTGTGATTCATCTCTGGAATTGTATGTTGCAAACATAAAACTTTTGAGTTTTCATTAAATTGTTGACGTGCTCTAATTAATAAAGGCTCATATTCTGAAGTTGAATAAAAAATGCCGGTTTTATCTTTAAGAAATGAAGATAAGTTTTTAGCTTCATTTTTAATTGATTCTATATTTTCTAAAATAAGACTTGCTGACTTTTCAAGTTTAAATAAAATCGAATCTGAAACCAAGCCTAATTTAACCAGAATATTTGAAATATGTACAACTGAAAAAGCTATTGAACTTCTTGGTGGGTTTCCTCCAGGAATAATAATACAATCGTTATCATTCTCTTTGCACATTTTTTCTAATGATCCCCCTGAAGTAATACCAATAATATGGGCTCCCTGATTTTTCGCTTGTTCAAAACTAAATAAGGTTTCTTCTGTATTACCAGAATAAGAACATGCAATTAACAGTGTGTTTTCATTTATGAATTTTGGTAAAGTATAATCTTGAAAAATTAAAACAGGCACTTCAACCTCATCTTGAATCCATTGAGCAACAATTTTTGCTCCAATTCCAGAACCACCCATACCAACAAAAACAATATTATGAATATCACTTATTGGCTTTTTAAATTCAAGCTTTTTAGCTATCATTAAAGAGTCAAAAATATTTTGAGGGAATGCTGCAATTAATTTTTCCATGATTACGAATTCTGTTTTGTTTACCTCAAAAATACACATTTTTAGAAACCCTCATTAGAATCTATCTAAAAAAAACTAAATAATAAGAATATAATTATAAATTGAGTTTTTCAATTGACTTTTGAGTAAATTTGTTCATCAAAAAAAGTATATGAATCCAAGAAAAGCTTACGAAACACTTTCTGTATCTACAAAAGTTGTTTTACCAAATGATACAAATACTTTAGGCAACTTATTTGGCGGACAATTATTAGCTTGGATGGATGTAATTGCCAGTGTATCAGCCCATAGGCATTGTAGAAGAGTTGTTGTAACTGCTTCTGTAAATCATGTTTCCTTTAAAGAGCCGATTGCTCATTCAGCAATAGTAACAATGGAAGCAAAAGTTTCTAGATCATTTAATTCTTCAATGGAAGTTTTTGTTGATGTTTTTGTTGAAGATCAAGTGTCAGGAATTAAAAAAAAATCAAACGAAGCTATTTATACTTTTGTAGCCGTAGATCAACATGGGGGACCAATTCAGGTTCCAGAATTAATTCCTGAAACGGATGAAGAAAAATCTCGTTTTGAAGGCGCACTAAGAAGAAAACAATTAAGCCTTATTTTAGCAGGAAAATTGAATCCGCATGAGGCAACTGAATTAAAAGCATTATTTTTTGAATAAAACAAAGTAGGAGAGATACTATCTTTTTATCTCCCCTCTTTATAAATTGTAAATAATTCTCTATGCGTGTTCTAAAACTTTTTCTTTTGAAACACCATTATATCGATTAGTTATTGCGTGAATTGTTTTCAATAAATTTTCTCCAGAATAAGAAATTTCTGATAATTCATTAAGTCCATTATTTATAGATTTATTAATAATGTTATGCAATGACACAATACCCTTTAACAAACCTTTATCATCAACAACTGGTATTCTTCCGATTTGATGCGTTCTCATTAATCG
>CALPSU020000052.1 GCA_943326315.2 Chryseobacterium gleum | reverse complement strand
ACCAAAATCTAATATGTCAATTATACGTTGGAAATTCTAGAACAAATCCACAAATACTTTCTACCAATCCTATTCAACCTTGTGTATCTGGAAATTATACAGAAATATGTAGAATTCAACCTGGAATTTATACGTTAGTTATATTTGTTCCTGATTCATATATTAGAGAAAGTATAAGGCCTCAAATCTACATTGATAAAGTAGGATATTCTCTGCATGACTTTGCTAAAAAGGCCTATGATTTTGGAATTGTTCCAGGTGATAATATTTGGCATAAGGGAAAAATAGGAGAAGTTAATCCAATTAATACTTCTTTAGCACCTAGTAACGATAGTTATTATTGTACTACTGGCGCCTATGAAATAGATCCTCAAGATCCAAAACCATTAATTGCTACTGTTAACCCAGCTATTTACACAGTTCCCTCAATCAATAATTTTTTATACTCTGATACAAATCCAAATTTATTTAACAATCTTCCGAGAAAAAATTTATGGTATACTTTTGTTTTAAAAGGTGGAGGTAATTGTACGGTTAGATTAAGAGGTCTAACCCCCAATAAACCAAATGTAACCATTGCTGTATATAAAAGTAATGTTGATGGTACTATAAGTTTTACTGATGTTGTTATAAATAAAATGGTAGACTCTACTATACTCCAAGGATTGAATATTATTGGAGCTGGAGATAATGAAGTTCATTTTTATAGAGATGTTTGTAGTGATTTTGAAGAAAGATATTATATTCTTGCCGAAAGTATCTATGAATCAAATCATCAAGTAGAGGCAGAAATATTATGGGAAATAGATGACGATAGTCGTAAAGGTGATTATTGTTCTGACCCCGTTGTTGGCGAAATAAATCAAATAGGAACAATCAATCTCTCTACGAACATTGTTTGCCACACAATTGGTGAAAGTTTTGGCGAAGATGGGTCAAACATGACTTGTCTTTTACCAAATAACGCTAATCTTCATAATTATAAATCAACTTGGTTTAGATTTGATATTACAGGTTCTGCTGATACTTTTGATATTGCACCCTTGATTAATAATCTTACCAATCTTCCTTCTGATTCTATTCGATATAGACTACTTTATGGTAGTTGTGGAGCGATGAATAATGGAAGTTGTTTTGTAAGTTCTAGTACGATCAATACATTTAACTGTTTAATCAAAGGAAGTTATTTCTTACAAGTTGTTTCCCCAACATCTTATCAAAATATAAGAACTGAAGGAATTATTGAAATGAATATAAAAGCAAGTCCTAGCATAAAAAAATGTAGTTCTGTTGATCCATGTTTTGCTGTGGCTAATTTTAACATTTCTTCTCCTTGTACTACAGACACAGTAACTTTTTTAAATCAAAGTACAGCTGGAGATTCCGTACAATATAAATGGATTATTACTCCTTATAATCAAATACATACAATCAAAAACCCTAAATTGGTTTTTCCAATTACCAATTTATCTGAACAAATAGATGTTAAACTTGTAACTTTTAATAAAGTCTGTAATAAAAGTGATAGTATAACCAAAAAAATAACAGTTTATCAAAAGCCAAGATTAGATTTAGGAAAAGATACCATTTTATGTTTTCAAAAAACGCTTGCTCTTGATATTACTACTCATATCGGTACATCTTATTTATGGTATGATGGAAGTACAATTCCAACTAGATTAATTAGTTCAAATGGTAATTATTTTGTGCAAAGCACATTGGGTTTATGTACTGTATATGATACACTTAATGTAATTGTTAACCCATATCCTAATCCAATTGTTTCTTTAGACCCATCATCTAATCCTCAATGTAGTAATACTTCAATTACTTTAAATACCAATGCATCTGGAAATGATGGTTTTCAATGGCAATTTACTTCAAATAATGGCTTAACTTGGAATAATGTAATTGATACAATCCCTTTTAATGGAGGTAGAACGAATCAATTATTTATATCAAATGTAACTGGAATGAATGAGTTTGGTTTCAGGGCAATAGCAACTGAACCACTAAATACTTGTTTTACTACTTCCAACGAAACTTATTTGACGATTTATCCGCTTCCTAAAGTAACAACTACAACAAATCCATTGACAATTTTGGATACTATAGTAAGATGTCAACAAGATCCTATATCTGAAATAGAATTTAAAGCAGAAGATGGAACTCCTCCTTATTATTTTACATATTCTATTAATAATCAAACACCAATTACTTCAAATAATAATAGTATTATTATTAAAATCCCTTCTGATCTTGTAAAAACAGAAACTTATAAAATTATTAAAATAGAAGATTCAAATGGATGTCAAAGTGAGTTTAGTATTTCTCCTGTTACTATTGTCGTAAATAAAAAACCCGTGTTCAATTTTATGTCGATTGATACTTTTGGGTGTATTCCACTATCTATTCAATTTAAAGATATGTCTATTGATGGCCCATATGATTCTGTTTTATGGAATTTTGGAGATGGAACTTTTTCAGGCGAAAAAAACATAGTCAGTCATATTTATCAAAATCCAGGGATATACTCTGTTGAAGCTAAAGTAGATTTAAATGGTTGTCTTGACACATTATTTCATGAAAATTACATTAGGGCAGTAGATCGACCTATAGCGGATTTTACTTCGAATTCAGATGAGATTAATTTATTTAATACAGAAATAGAATTTAAAAATAAATCAACTGGAGTAATTTCATTACTCGAATGGGATTTTGGAGATAATTCGCCTCTTTCAAATTTGCAGAATCCGATTCATTTTTACCCAAGTGAATTAAATGTTTACTCTGTTATATTAACTGCTTATACAACAAAGGATTGTTATGATTCAAAAATGAAATTGATGACGGTTAAAGAAGAACTTTTATACTATATTCCTAATACTTTCACTCCTAATGGAGATAAAAAAAATGATGTATTTCAACCAATATTTTCAATGGGATTTGATCCGCAAAACTACACGTTATATATATTTAATAGATGGGGAGAATTAATTTTTGAATCTCATGATGCTACAATTGGATGGGATGGAATGTATGGTAAAAAATTAGCCAACAGTGATACCTATACTTGGGAAATAGATTTTAAAGATAAATTTACTGCTATAAGATATACGGAAACAGGACATATAAATCTTATTAAGTAATATAACCTTCAGTAATAATTTCCTCTCCTTCTAGGTGAATTTGCACTCATAAAATCTTCTTTTTTACTTTAAGTTAGTGAAAAAGTTGATTTGAACAAATACCTTTTAAGAATTTATAAACTTAATTCTCCCACCAACTCTTGAATCTCATACAACCTCTCAAAGCCTTTTTTCAAATTGGTAATGTCGGTGTATATAATTCTTAATCGGTCATTGGCTTCACTAAAAGAACAATTTTTTGGATTCTTTTGGATGTAATTTAAGACGGAAGTAAATACGGGTGTTTCGTAAAAAACAGATTGTGGATTTGAAATGAAATAACCAATCATTTTACCGCCTTTAAGGACTAATTTCTCTAATCCTAAATCTTGGGCTAGCCAACGTAATTTGAATGATAAAATCAACTCTTTTACTTCTTTAGGTAACGGTCCGAAACGGTCGATTAATCCTTCAGAGAATTTTGTCAACTCTTCTTCGTTTTCAAGATTATCCATTTCTTGGTATAAACTCAAACGTTCGGCTACATTGTTTACATAATCATCTGGAATACGAACTTCTAAATCCGTTTCAAGCACACAATCTTTCACGAAATGGGTCATCGAATCAGTATTTCTATCTGCGTATAATTCTTTGAATTCAGATTCACGCAATTCTTCCATTGCTTCGTTCAATATTTTTTGATACATCTCGAAGCCTATCTCAGAAATAAAACCACTTTGTTCACCCCCGAGCATGTTTCCAGCACCTCGAATATCTAAATCCTTCATTGCAATGTTAAAACCTGCTCCTAAGTCAGAAAATTGCACCAATGCTTCTAATCGTTTTCTTGCTTCTGAAGTTATCACACTAAAATTTGGTGAAACTAAATAGCAAAATCCTTTTTTATTGGAACGCCCTACTCTACCTCGCAATTGATGTAAATCACTTAATCCAAAATTATGTGCATCGTTGATTATTATTGTATTTGCATTAGAAATATCAATACCGGATTCAATTATCGTTGTTGCAATTAAAATATCATACTCGTGATTAATAAAATCAAGCATTATTTTTTCTAATTGTTTTCCATCCATTTGTCCGTGACCAATACCAATTCTTACTCCTGGACATAACCGCTGAAGCATTCCAGAAATTTCTTTGATATTTGCCAAACGATTGTTCACGAAAAATACTTGTCCACCTCGACTAACTTCATACGCAACTGCATCCCGAATTGCTTCCTCATTGAATTGAATAATCTCTGTTAAGACAGGTTGTCTATTAGGTGGAGGAGTATTGATTAAACTTAAATCCCTTGCACCCATTAATGAAAACTGAAGTGTTCTTGGAATTGGAGTTGCCGTTAAAGTTAAAGTATCGACAGTTGCTCGCATTGTCTTTAGTTTGTCTTTAACCGAAACACCGAACTTTTGTTCTTCATCGATAATCATTAAACCTAAATCCTTAAACTTAACTTTTTCCGAAACTATTGCGTGCGTACCAACCAAAATATCAATTTCCCCAGAAGCTAATTTCTTCAAGGTTTCTGTAACTTGTTTTGCTGATTTAAAACGATTTATGTAATCCACTTTACAAGGGAAATCTTTCAGACGAGCTGAAAAACTTCGATAATGCTGCATCGATAATATTGTAGTCGGAACTAAAATAGCAACTTGTTTACTATCCGCTACAGCTTTAAAAGCAGCTCTTACAGCTAATTCTGTTTTACCAAAACCAACATCTCCACAAATCAAACGATCCATTGGTGTAGATGATTCCATGTCTTCCTTGATAGCTTGTGTGCTTTTCATTTGATCTGGAGTATCTTCATACATAAAAGATGCTTCTAGTTCATTTTGCAAATAAGAATCGGGAGAAAACGCGAATCCTGGTTGACTTTTGCGTTTTGCGTATAGTTGAATTAGATCAAATGCTAATTCTTTGATCTTCGTTTTGGTTTTAGATTTTAGAACAGCCCACGTTTGAGAACCTAATTTGTTCATTTTTGGGGCAATTCCATCTTTTCCTGTGAATTTAGAAATTCGGTGTAAAGAATGTATTCCGACATATAAAACATCGCCATCTTTGTAAATCAATCGAATGGCCTCTTGTGGTTTTCCATTTACATCAATCGTTTGTAAACCTGAAAATTGGCCAACTCCGTGATCTATATGTGTTACATAATCCCCTTTTTGAAGATTGTAAATTTCCTTTAAGGTTAACGCTTGTTTCGCTTGTTGAAATCCTTCTTTTAATTTAAAACGATGGTAACGTTCAAACAATTGATGGTCTGTATAACAAACAAGTTTATTTACTGTATCTATAAATCCTTCATGTAAAGAAAAAGGCATAGGTATAAATTCTACCTCGCCACCAATGTCTTCAAAAATTTGAATTAATCGTTCAATTTGCTTAGGTTGATTTGAGAAAATTAGATTTGTAAACCCAGCTTTTTTACGTGCGATTAAATCGGAACGTAATAATTCAAAATTTTTATTAAAACTTGGTTGAGGCTGAAACTTAAAAGACTCATTTAAAGTAGATTTAAAAAAATATGTAGGCCCCCATTCGATAATAGAAAATCTTAAAATTTCAGTTTTAAAATCTGCTATATTCATATACAAATTACTAGGAATAGTAGGTTTAATCTCGCCAGAATAAGCATCGTATAATTTCAATGCTTTTTTATATTCAGATTCAAGAACTCCTAAAATTTGATCGTAAGATGAAAGCCAAACAGTTGTAGAGTCGCCAATAAAATCTAAAAAAGTTCCATTGGTTGTATGTGACATTTTCCCTTGAACATTTGGGATTATATTAAAATATTCGTGCTTATGAATAGAAAGTTGAGTAGTTGCATCAAAGGTTCGAATTGTTTCTACTTCATCTCCGAAAAATTCAATTCTAAAAGGATGATCGTTTGAAAAAGAAAATACATCCACAATTCCTCCACGGATAGCAAATTGACCAGGTTCATATACAAAATCAACTCTATCAAAATGATACTCTAATAACAATTCATTCATAAAATCGATAGAGTAAGTCTTTCCAACTTGAACCTTTAGAGTATTTGTAGTTAAATTAACTTTCGTGGGAACTCTCTCAAAAAGGGCTTGAGGGTAAGTAACAATCCACGCATTTTTACCAGAATTAAGTTTTTCTAATACTTGCGCTCTTGCAACAACATTCGAATTATCCGTTTCTTCAAATTGATATGGAACACGATAGGATGCAGGGTAAAAAAGTACGCGAGAATCTTCTGGAAATAAACTTTCTAAATCGTTTAAAAAATAAGCGGCTTCTTCTTTATCGTTTAGAATAAATAAATGGTGACCCGGAACTTGTGAACACAAAGCTGCTGAACACAAAGCCTTAGACGCGCCAACTAAACCGCTCCAATGAATACGAGAACCAACAATTTGCAATTCACTCGCCGTCGAATCGATTGCTGATAATTTTGAAAATTGTTGAATTAATTCTTTCGTATCCATTATGTTTTCCCCCTTCGGAGGGGGGCAGGGGGGAGGATTTTACTATATATTGAATAAGTAAAACCTACTCAAACTTAATTTATCCTCCCCCTCGATCCCCCTCCAAAGGGGGAAGAATAAAAAAATTATTTCTCTACAGCACTTGCAGCTTCTATCAAACTTACCACTCTTTCTACCATCAATTTAGAACCAATGATGAATGGAATTCGTTGATGTAATTTTGTTGGTTCAATGTCTAAAACTCTTTTTCTACCTGTTGTTGCTAAACCACCAGCTTGTTCTGCAATGAAAGCCAATGGATTACATTCGTAAATTAATCTCAATCTTCCTTCTGGGTGAGTCGGAGTGTCTGGATAAATATAAATACCTCCTTTAATTAAACTTCTATGAAAATCGGCTACTAATGATCCAATGTATCTTCCTGAATAAGGACGATTAGTAGCAGGATCATTATCTTGGCAATAAGAAATATAATCTTGAATTCCTTTTTCTGCAACTTTAATATTTCCTTCGTTCATAGCATATTGTCTACCTATTTCAGGCATTTTCATATTTTTATGAGAAAGACAATATTCACCAATTGAAGGATCTAATGTAAACCCGTTTACTCCAGCGCCTGTAGAATAAACCAACATTGTAGAAGAACCATATAACACATAACCAGCAGCAACTTGAGTAGCCCCATTTTGAAGCATATCTTCAATTGTTGCTAATTCACCTTTATTGCTAATTCTTTTGTAAATCGAAAAAATAGTCCCAATCGAAACATTTACATCGATATTTGAAGAACCATCTAATGGGTCAAACAATACAACGTATTTTCCATTTTTTGATGATTCACTTTTGAAGGCAACAAAATCATCATTTTCTTCAGAAGCAATTCCACAAACTTCACCACCTGATTCGAACATTTTAATGAATTGGTTATCAGCAACAACGTCTAACTTTTGTTGATCTTCACCTTGAACATTTACTTCACCTTGCGCCCCTTGAATTTCATCTACTAAACCAGCTCTTCGCACATCTCTTGCAACAATTTTAGATGCAACAGAAATATCGTTTAGTAAACGTGTTAATTCTCCAGATGCACCATCGAATTCGTGCTCACGTTTCATTATAAATTCGCCCAGTGTGATAACTTTTGACATATCGTTCTTTTTTCCACAAATATAAGGTGGATTTTTGATTATTGATGTTTGAATTTTAATCTTTGATGGTCAATTTTTCACTATTTTTTGTTTTTTCGATTCTTATAATCCTTTTTCATGTTTTGGATAATATTTTCTGGAAATAGTTGTAACCCAAATTGATAATAGACACCATCGTAATTCGAATTTTGACCTATTTCTTTCAAAATTTTTCGATATCCTACTGAAAAAGAAAATCCAACGTCTTTAGATAATTTAACCAAAGTTGAAACGCCCAACAAACAAGGAATGAAAAAGTTATCTGATTTTAAAATTTTTCCTTTTCGTCCAACCAAAGGTAGGTTTGCGCGAGAAAAATAATCTGTCATTGTCATTTTACTATATCCAACTCCAATTTCAAATGGAATATCTATATCTAACCATTTTGATTTGTATAACATATACTCAAATCTTGGAGTAAAATAAAACAACTTAGTACTGCTTTGTGCTAAATATACTTTAGATTTATCTTTAATAAACATCTGAGCATTTGGAGCTTTACTTTCTAATAGTGGAGTCCATTGTAATGTTTGAATTTTGGCATTTTGAAACAATGAAAAATAACCTCCAATACCAACAGTAAACTTGTCTTTGTATTTCCAACCTAAAGCAATCCCTTGAATTGAAATTGGCTGATTATCATATTCTTTATTGTTTACAAATGATTTTTTTTGATCAAATTGAAAGTCAAATGTCCATTTTTTTGGAAGGGTGTCTTTTTGAGCAGACATGTTATTACTCAAAAAGAAAGTGGTAAATATTATAATGCAGTTTAATATCTCTATTCTCATAAGTTATTTTTTAATTAAGTTCAATAAAGAAAATATTCATACATAGGAATAATTTTTATAGTGATTCCTTTGTATAACAATTCTTCTTTTTCATCAAAAGTAATTATAGTACCTTCTGTTACTCCTAATTTTTCGCAAGCAGCTACTAATCCTTTTAATTCTCTTTCTTTTGTTTCGCTATTTTCTATCATATAAGATACTTGAAAAGGGTATAAAACATCTTTGTCTTTAACAATAAAATCACACTCCACTTTGTCCATAAAATAGAACATTTCTTTTCCTTGTTTTAAGAATTCAAGCAGAATAGCATTTTCAAATAATTTACCTAAATTTTCAGAGAAACTAAACTCAATTGAGGCCAATAAACCGGTATCAATAGCGTATGTTTTCTTTTCTGATTTTGCTTGTTTTATTTCTGAAAAATCAAATTTTGGAATAGAAATACTAAGAAAAATAGTTTTACAATAATCATCAAAATTATAGAGAACATTGTTACTCACCTTGTATCCTTGAGATCTTAAGTCATTATAAATCTTATTAATCGACATTGGTTTTCCAATCCCAGCAAACATTTTTTTAATGAAATATTTTAAAATAAGAGGATCTGTTATTTTATATCTTTCGATAATATCTCGATAGATCATTGTGTTAAAATAACTTTGTAAGACTCTTAATCTCGTGTCTTTCTCGAAATTTATTACTTCTGGGAAGCCCCCGTTTAGAATAAATTCTTTAATATGACTTAATAACGCTGCTTTTTTTTGCGTATTGAATAGCGATACTCTTACATTTTTAAATCGTAAATATTCTTTTAAACTTAAAGGTAATACGGTGTATGAAATTGTTCTTCCTCTTAATGAAGTAGCAATTTCAGTACTTAATAATTTAGCGTTTGAACCCGTAACGAAAATGTTTTTACAAAGATTATCAAACACGCGTCGTATAAATTTTTCCCATCCATCAATATTTTGAATTTCATCAAAAAAGAAATAACAGTTTTCTAATAAATTTTCAGGATACAGTTCTAAATAAGATTGCAATATCAAATCTAAATCTGTAGTTTGCATTGTCAATCTTTCATCTTCGAAATTGATGTAAATTAATTGATTTCGGTTAATTCCATTTTCAATTAGTTGTTGATAGACGGAATGCAATAAGTATGTTTTTCCACTTCTTCTCGGACCAATAAGACTTACAATAAGTTGTGTGTTTATAGGGATTTCAATATCTCTTAATTGAATTTCAACCAATTTTTTTTCTTGAGATTCAACGATTATTGTTTTTAGTACATCCTTCATAATTAATAAAAGTTTCGTAAATATAACGAAATAAATCAAATAAGTTTCGTAAATATAACGAAACTTTTACAATAAGTTTCGTAAATCTAACGAAACTTATTGTAATCTGCTTTTTAACCACAGATTACTCAGAAAATTTAACAGAGTACCACTTAATTCATTAAAAATTTACAAAAAAAACTCAGTGATACTTTGTGATGAACTCAATTTAAACTCTGTGGTTAAAGTTTCATTAATAAAACTTCAAAAATTATTAATTTCGTCCTATGAAATACAGAATCCTTACAAAAGAAGAAATGCAAATCTTTGACGAAGATTTCAAACATTTTATGATCACTACTGGTGTTACGAATGAAGAATGGATTGAAATGAATGTTTCTGATATTCCAAAAGCAACCGCCTTAGTAGAATTGTTTTCTGATACGGTTCTTCAAAAAGTGTACGAAAAATTACAATTCATTGAATTTAGAAGTGAAGATGCTTGTATGATTTTTCAATGTAAGAAAGAAAATATGGAATTGATTTCGTTGAATAAAAAATCAGGTAAATCTGATCTATCAACTCCTGAATCTATTCACGAAGCCCTTTCTAAATCACCTGAAGAACTGTCTATTTTTAAAACAGAAAAAGCTTATAATAGTTCAAGAGAAGAAGAAATTCATGAACTTTTTGAAAAAGGGTGTTTTATTTCTTCACAAGAATTTTGGGACGCACTAAATGTTTTAGTGAATTAATCATTTAATTAAAAGTAAATTAGTAAAAATATTAGCAATGAAAAAAATAATTTATACTCTTATCTCGACAGTTATTATAACAGTTTCTTCAACTGCTCAACTTCAAACACCTAAAGCAAGTCCACTAGCTAAAATAGAACAAAAAGTAGGGTTAACGGATATCAAAATTGAATATTCTAGGCCTAGTAAAAATGAGCGAAACGTATTTGGAAATGTAGTTGCTTTCGATGAAATTTGGAGAACAGGTGCAAATGAAAATACAAAATT
>CALPSU020000051.1 GCA_943326315.2 Chryseobacterium gleum | reverse complement strand
TGAGTAAATAATATAATTGTGAACCAACATTTTATTGTGCCGAAGGGCTAACCCAATCCCCATTCTCCTTAATCAAATCAATTAATTCTTGAACTGCATTTTCTTCGTCGACATTTTTTCTAACTACTGTTTTTTCTTTATATAGCGTTATTTTGCCAGGGCCTGTTCCAACATATCCATAATCAGCATCTGCCATTTCTCCAGGACCATTTACAATACAGCCCATTATTCCAATTTTTAGCCCTTTTAAGTGCCCTGTTTGTTCTCTGATTTTTGCAGTGGTGTCTTGTAAATCGAATAATGTTCTTCCACAAGATGGACATGAAATGTATTCCGTTTTAGATATTCTAGTTCGAGTAGCTTGAAGTATCCCAAAAGCCGTTGAATTTATTAATTGAATCGGTTGTGTAGCATTGATCCAAATCCCATCTCCGAATCCATCTATTAACATTGCTCCTGCTTCACATGAAACATTTAATTGAAAAGTTTCTTCGTCTTTCTCTTTAGAATTATATTTTAAAACTACGGGGTTATTAATATTTAATTTCGCTAATTCTATTCTAAATTTGCGAAATAGTTGTGTTTTGTTTGTGTATTCTGTTTCTAAAACAAGTATTGAGTTGGGGTATTTTTTAATATACTCTATAGAAGATTCTTCAGCATTTATGGTTAAAAAGAAAGTAATATTATTATCAGATATTGAATCTAATTCAGCTTTGTTGATTAAAGGATAATATCCTGTTTTATTTGAATATTTTTCTTTCCATTTGGGATAGTCTATAATTACTCTGAGAGTGCCAGGAATTTCAAAATTTATTTCATTGGAAGCGATGTAAACATAATCCGCCGCTTGTTCTTGTAGGTTCCATTTATCAAGTTGCACAGAATAATTGTATCCAAATCCAAAGAAATTTGCGGGTTTGATTTCTAATTTAGAATTTAAATCAGCTATAACTATAGGCGTGTGTTTGTCACCAATGTTTTGAATTTCTTTTGATTTCCTTCTTTCATATTTAAAAGGAGAGTATGGTAATTCAATTTCATCCTTTGTTGCTATTTCAAATACAGCATTATTGTTATTGAATTTCTCGGCTAATTTTTTCGCAACAGGAATTTCAAATTCGGGATCTTCAGTTAACGATACGCGAATAGTGTCTCCTAAACCATCTTCTAAAAGAGCCCCTATTCCAACTGCTGATTTAATTCTTCCATCTTCACCATCCCCAGCTTCAGTAACTCCAAGATGTAAAGGATAATTCATGTTTTCCAATGACATTGTAGCAACTAACAATCTATATGCTTGAACCATAACCAATGTGTTACTGGCTTTCATTGAAATCACTAATTCATGATAATTGTTTTTACTACAAATTCGAATAAACTCCATTGCAGATTCAACCATTCCTTCAGGTGTGTCGCCAAATCTACTTAATATTCTGTCCGAAAGCGATCCGTGGTTTGTGCCAATTCTCATAGCGGTACCTTCTTTTTTGCATAAAAGCACCAATGGAGTAAACTTTTTTTCTATTCTTTCTAACTCTTCTTGGTATGTTGTGTCTGTGTATTCAATTTCTTCAAATTTCTTTTTATCAGCATAGTTGCCTGGATTAACACGCACTTTTTCAATTAGTTTTGCTGCAACTTCAGCTGCATTTGGAGTAAAATGAATATCAGCAACAAGAGGTGTGTTATATCCTTTTTCAACTAATATTTTTTTAATCAACCCTAAATTTTCAGCTTCTTTTTTACTTGGAGCTGTCAAACGAACCAATTCACAACCAGCATCAATCATTCTAATTGATTCATTAACAGACTTTTCAGTATCCATTGTGTCAGCAGTAGTCATCGATTGTAAACGTATAGGATTGGTACCACCTAGTTTTAAATTTCCAATTGAAACTTCTCTCGTAGGGTATCTTTTGCGAACAAATAAATTACTACAATATGAATTCTGCTTCATAGCTATTAATTTTTAAATTATTCCTTTTTTGTTTTAGTCTGTAAAGGTAATTATAAGAGACTTGTAAAAATCCTTAAACGTAATTAAGGTTTTAACATTAAGTAACTGAAAACTTTGTGAATCAAATTTTTTTAATCATAATTAATCCGTAATTTTGTTTCTAAATTGATTAAATATTATGAAAATTCCAGTAGTTAAGTTTGCAAAAGACCACAATGAAGTCTTTTATAAGGTTTTACAAAAAAGAGTGAATGATTATTTTAAGAACTCCAATATTGCAAGACATGGAAATGTACAAATGTTTTTCAAATCAATCGTCATGATTTCATTATATGTCGTTCCTTATTTTTTAATGTTGATGTATTTTCAAAATGCATTTATGATTTTCTTGATGTGGATAATGATGGGAATCGGAATGGCTGGAATCGGTCTTTCTATTATGCACGATGCTAACCACGGAGCATATTCTAAAAATCAAACAGTAAATAAAGTTGTTGGATATATAATCACTTTGGTTGGCGGACACGATGTAAATTGGAGAATTCAACACAATGTTTTACACCACACATATACAAATGTTACTGGTATGGATGAAGATTTAAGTCCGGGTAGTACATTGCGTTTTTCTCCGCACGAACCTAGAAGAGCTGCTCATAAATACCAACACATCTATGCTTGGTTTTTGTATGGAATGATGACGATATTATGGTCAACTTCTAAAGATTTTAAGCAATTGTTTAGATATAAGAAGATGGAATTATTACAAACTCAAAATGTAAGATTTGTTTCGAGTTTGATAATTTTAATAACCTCTAAAATATTATATTACTTAGTAGTTTTGGTTTTACCATTAATTTATTCTCCTCTTCCTGTTTGGGGGACAGTAGCATGTTATTTTGCAATGCATTTTGTTTGTGGTGTTATTTTAGGGGGTATTTTTCAGCCAGCACATGTTGTTCCAACTTCTGATTATCCAATGCCAGACGACTCTGGAAATGTAGACGCAGATTGGGCTGTTAATCAATTAGTGAATACTTCAAATTTTGCACCCGGTGCTCGTTTGTTTTCTTGGTATGTTGGAGGATTGAATTACCAAGTAGAACACCATTTGTTCCCAAATATCTGTCACATACATTACAGAAAAATAGCTGAAATTGTAAAAGCAACAGCATTGGAATATAATTTACCTTATAATTCGGAAAGAACTTGGGGTAATGCTTTAGCTTCTCATACAAAAATGCTTTATAATTTAGGACATTACGACGATGCTTTAGGTATTCATTAATCGGAAAGTTTAGTTTCCAATGGACGTTGAATTTATTTGGAACTATTGTCTTTCTAAAAACGGAGCTGAAGAAACGTTTCCTTTTAATCCGAGCACCTTGGTGTTCAAAGTAGGAGGGAAGATGTTTGCTTTATTCGATGTCGATAATTTTAATGGAATTAATTTAAAGTGTAATCCAGAAAGATCGATTGAATTGAGAGAATCCTATTCTGGAATTACTTCAGCATTTCATATGAATAAAAAACATTGGATTACTGTAAAGATAAATCAAGATGTTGATTCTAGTTTAATTCTTGAATTGGTCAATCATTCATACGATTTAGTTCATTCTTCACTTTCAAAAAAGATACAAGATGGCATTTAGGCTTGATAAGTATGTTTGGTGCGTTAGATTAGCTAAAACACGCGCAACAGCGTCAGAGGAAATCTCTAAAGGAAGAATAAAATTGAATAGTATTCAAATTAAACCTTCTCGAGAACCAAAGGTTGGGGATACAATACAATTTACAAAAAACACGGCGGTATATAGCTACAAAATAATTCAATTATTAGACAAAAGAGTAGGGGCTAAATTGGTTGAAGAATACATCATCGATATTACACCGGAAATTGAAAAAGAAAAATACCGACTTTATACATTGACACAATCTGTTTATAGAGAAAATGGCACCGGAAAACCTACAAAAAAAGACAGAAGAGATATTAATGATTTTTTTGAGTTTTAAAACATGTCAAAGCTAACTGCGGAAAGTAAATTTTTAGATTTTTCAGATTATGGTCGTTCTTTAGGAAAATTGATCGCAAGACGATTAAAAAACACTAAAACAACACCTATTCATGTTACTTGGTTGTTTATATTATCCGCTTTTATTGCTTTGTTTTTTATCGTTCAAGGGAGTTATAAAATAGCTGCGTTATTTATTCTTTTAAAATCGGGAATTGATGCTGCTGATGGTGAATTAGCGCGTCTCAAAAACACACCCTCACACACAGGGAGGTATTTTGATTCTGTTTCTGACAGTATATTGAATTTACTTTTTTTTATGAGTTTTGCCTATGTAACGAATACATCCTATGCAATTGCTTTTTTTGCTTTTTTATGTTGTCAGATGCAAGGAACTCTATATAATTTTTACTATGTAATTCTTCGAAATAGATCGTTAAATGGAGACACAACAAGCAGAATTTTTGAAAATGAAGTTCCGATTGCCTTTGCTGGTGAGTCACAAAAAAGCGTAAACAGATTATATAATTTTTATAAAATTTTATACGGCGTTTTTGATTGGGTTATTTATAAATTAGATAAAAGTGCATCCAAAATGAAAACAGTTCCAAAATGGTTTATGACAATGCTTTCGCTTTATGGATTAGGTTTTCAACTTTTAATAATGTCTGTTTTTTTAATTTTAGGTTGGAAAGAATTTATAATTTTATTTTTCATTGTTTACAGCTGTTTAATTCTATTATTTATAGGAATCCGTAAGTTTTTTCTATGATATCATAAATTAACTACAAATGAATAAATACATCTCAATTCTTCGAGGAATAAACGTAAGCGGTCAGAAGAAAATAGTGATGGCTGATTTGAAAAAGTTATATGAATCAATTGGTTTTAAAAATGTTGTAACCTATATTCAAAGTGGAAATGTGATTTTTGAAGCAAATGAAAAAGATTCAGAAATTGAATTAGCTTCCAAAATTGAAGAGGCCATTTTAAATCAGTATTCTTTCGAAGTTCCAGTGATTGTTTTTAAAAATAGTGAGTTAAAACGATGGATAGATTCAAATCCTTTTATGAAAGAGGATAGCATTGAAGAACGACTTTATTTTACTTTTTTAGATAAAATTCCTGATTCGGCTCTTGTGCAACAAATTCAAGGAGATTATTCGCCAGAAAAGTTTGAAATTATTGATAAAGTAGTTTATTTCTATTGTCCGATTGGTTATGGAAAAACTAAGCTATCAAATACTTTTTTTGAAAAAAAACTAAAAGTTAAAGCCACAACACGCAATTTTAAAACTACTTTTAAGTTATTGGAATTGAGTAGGGATTTTTAAACACAGAGTTTATTAGAGTTCGGCACAGATTATCACCGAGTTTTATTTTTAGTTTGAGTTTAATTTTTCAATTTTATCACTTTGTGGACCTCTGTGAAATACTCAAAATACTACTCTGTGGTAAAATAAAATATAACTTTATGAAATCGAACAATTTTTATTTAAAACCGACATCTGTATTTACGCTCTTATTATTGATTTTGGGTTTAAATGCATGCGGACAAGAACAAAATGAGAAACATTCTGAAAATACTATTTCTAAAGAGAATTCGACTTTTAAAACAGAAGAAGAGTGGAAAAAGGAATTGACAGACGAGCAATTTTATGTACTTCGTCAAAAGGGAACAGAGGCTCCATATTCCGGAAAATTAGTATTAAACAAAGATAAAGGAGTTTATAAATGTGCTGCTTGTGGTAATGAATTATTTACCGACAATATGAAGTTTGATTCTCATTGTGGTTGGCCAAGTTTTGATAAAGAAATTGCTGGGGGGAAAATCATCACCAAAGAAGATATTAGTATGGGGATGAAACGTACCGAAATTGAATGTGCAAAATGTGGTGGTCATTTAGGTCATTTGTTTAATGATGGGCCTACAGAAACTGGTATGCGTTATTGTGTAAATTCAGTTTCACTTGAATTTGTGAGTGAAAAAGAATTGAAGCAATCGAAATTTGAGAAGCTTCAAAAAATGGATACAATTACTTTAGGAGGCGGTTGTTACTGGTGTGTTGAAGCAGTATATGAAATGTTGAAAGGAGTAGAAAAAGTAGAGTCTGGTTTTTCTGGTGGTTTTGTTGCTAATCCATCTTATGAAGCAGTTTGTACTGGTAAAACTGGGCATGCAGAAGTTGTTCAAATTATTTATGATAATACAAAAACATCGATTAATGAGATTTTTAAAGTTTTCTTTACGGTACATGACCCTACTACATTGAACAAACAAGGTGCTGATGAGGGAACTCAATATCGTTCAGTTATTTTTTATAGAAATGAAGAGCAAAATAAAGCCGCAAAAAGCATTATTGAAGAATTGAATAGGAATAAGGTATATGACTCTCCTATCGTAACTCAGATAGCAGCATTCAAGAAGTTTTATATCGCAGAAAAATATCACCAAGATTATTACAATCAAAATAAAGAGCAAGGCTATTGTAAAATGGTTATTCAGCCTAAAATTGAAAAGTTTGAAAAGGTTTTTAAGGATAGAGTTAAATGATAATTAAAACAAAACCTGTTGTTATTTTTATTCAAAAAATTAAAACTATGAAGTCTGTATTTGGAATTATATTGTTGTTTTCAACGGTTATTTTGTTTGCATTTAATTCGAATATTAATAGTTCTAAGGTTGAAATTAGAAAAGATCTAAAACGTTTTTATGATCAAAATGGAGTTACTGGTTCATTTATGCTATACGACCAGTCTAAAGACGAATTATCTATTTATAACGAAGAACAAACGAAAGTACCTTTTACTCCAGCTTCTACTTTTAAAATTTTTAATTCATTAGTTGGTCTTGAAACAGGTGTTGTTAAAGATGAAAATTTTGAAATTTCATGGGATGGTGTTACAAGAAATAATGTGGAATGGAATAAAGATCAAGATTTAACTGCAGCATTTAAAAATTCAACAGTATGGTATTTTCAAGAAGTAGCCAGAAGAATCGGTGGATCTAAAATGAAAAGTTGGTTAGATAAAGTTAATTATGGAAATGCAGATACTACCGGAGGAATTGATTCTTTTTGGTCAACAGGAGGCTTAAAAATTTCTCCTGAACAACAGTTGGATTTCTTGAAAAAACTTCATGACAATAAACTTCCTTTTTCTGTTTCAGCGACGAATACTACAAAGAAAATAATGATAGACCCAACAGTAAGTGATTATATTTTAAGAGCTAAAACGGGTTGGGGAGTAGAAAACGGAACAAATATAGGTTGGTATATAGGATACATTGAAATGAAGAAAAAAGTATATTATTTTGTTAATTGTATTCAAACAAAAGATGCAAATAATATGAAGTTTTCTGGTGCTAGAAAAGAGATTGTTTTTCAGATTTTAAAGAAACTTGAAATAACAAAATAAAAATAATATATATTATTACGTATGACGACTTTCAATAAGAAAGAACATTGGGAAAATCTTTTTCAAACAAAAGAACTTTCAGAAGTGAGTTGGTATCAACTTGTTCCTACTACTTCGTTAGAATACGTTAAACAATTTAATTTACCATTATCAGCAAAAATTATTGATGTAGGTGGAGGAGATAGTTTTTTAGTTGATTATTTAATAGAAATGGGTTATACCAATATTTCGGTACTTGATATTTCAGAATTTGCTATTGAGAGAGCAAAAAAACGTTTAGGAGAAAATGCTAAAAGCGTTAAATGGATTGTTTCAGATTCCTCTAAATTTTCACCAACGGAAAAATATGATTTTTGGATTGATAGAGCAGCTTTTCATTTTTTAACGGATGATTTTGATAGACTTAACTATCTAAAAACGTTAAGTGAAAGTATTGAGGATAATGGTTATGTTGTAATTGGGACTTTTTCAATGGATGGACCGACTAAATGTAGCGGTATTGAAATCAAACAATATTCTGAAGAATCTCTTTCCGATTTATTAATTCCGTTCTTTAAAAAAATTGAATGTAAATACGTTAATCATACGACTCCATTTAATACAATTCAAAATTTTGTGTTTTGTAGTTTTCAAAAACGAGATTAATCTAAATTAAGCGCTTTTCCTTGCTTGTTTTGTTCTTCAAGAGTCCAACTTTCGGTTGCGCTAGTTGCTAGCCAAATACGGCCCGAATTTCTATAGATTAATATTTTTAATCCATATTCGGTAAAGAATAGTTTTTCCAATTCATTAACAGACATTTTTGGAGTAATAACAATTGAATTTGACGATTCTTTTGTTTGAAATTCTTTAAAAATTTTACTTGAATTTTCTAATAATCTATTAGGATTAACTCCTTTAGAGATTAAAAAAAAATCTATTTTTAAATAAGGATAAACAAGATGAAATTCCTGTTGCACAGAAATTAAAGAGATATTCTCATTAATTATTATATTCATTTTTAATTTTCAGAGGATTTTGTAAAATCTAACGTAAGAAATCACATTATGCCTTTGCAAAATTATACTTAGTAATCATTAAAATAAATGATGAAAATCAGAAAAATGAAAAAATGTTTTAATTTCTCATTCCTGAAAGACTTTCAAAGTTAAGGATAGAAATGGAACCTCTTTCTATTGAAATTAATCCTTCCTCTTTGAAATCACTCAATGTTCGAATTGTTGTTTCGGTAGCCGTACCTGCTAAATTCGCTAAATCTTCTCTTGAAATATGAATAGTGAATTTAGAATCGTTGTCTTTTTTATAGCGAAGAGAAAGAGTAGTGAGCGCCTCTGCCACTCTTTTACGAACAGAATTGTAAGCTAATTTTATTAGCATTTCTTCTTTTTCTTTTAAGTTGTTTGACAGAAGGCTAATGAATTTTCTTGAAACATCTGAATTTTTATAAATTAATGCGAAAAATTCTTCTTTTGGAATTAAACAAACTGACGAATCCTCTAAAGATGTTGCTGTTTCAGTATATTTTCTATCTTCTAGTAACGATGAATAACCAAAAAAGTCTCCTTCTTTATATAGATCAGTAATATATTCTTTTCCCTGTTCGTTTGTTTTGAAAACTTTAATTTTTCCTTTAGTAAGAAAGTATATGCCTTTAGGATACTGACCTTCAGAATATATAACCTCTTTCTTTTTACAGAAACGAGTATCAGCATCTTCTTTGGTAGAAATTTCATCTAATAAAATTAATCCTTTTGCATCTGATATAAATGAATTTAATCCATCAAAATCATTTGAAAACGCTTTATTTTTTATGGAAGATTTTATTAGTCTAGCTTCAATTGCATTTAATAATTCTATATCATCGAATGGTTTGGTAATATAGTCATCCGCTCCCATTTCCATTCCTTTTCTAAAGTCACTTCTTTCAGATTTTGCAGTCATAAAAATAAACGGGACACCTGCCAATTCATTGTTTTTAGAAAGCAGATGCAAAACACCGTAACCATCTAAAACAGGCATCATTATATCACAAATAATCAGATCTGGTTTTTCACTTATAGCTAGGTTAACACCAATTTTTCCATTTTCAGCAGTTACCACTTTATAGCTGGCTAGTTCTAAAATTTCAGCAATATTTTCTCTAATGTCTTGATTATCTTCAATTAACAATATCTTTTTCATATGACTTTTATTTGAAATGTATCGTGTCAGTTATATATTCTTTTATTACTCTTCGATTAAACTAAACGCATTATTGAGGAAACGATAAATTAAATGTTGTTCCTTCGTTTTCTTTACTGGTAAATAATACTGAACCGCCCATCAATTCAAGGTAATTTTCAACAATGTTTAAGCCTAACCCAGTTCCTTGTATGTTGGAAGCATTTTTTGCTCGAAAAAATCGTTGAAATAGATATTTTTGATCGGCCTTAGAAATCCCAATTCCTTTATCTTCAACCGAAATCTTTAGTTCATTTTCAGTTTTTTCACTTTTAATGTAGATTGTTGTATTTTCATCTGAGAATTTCACAGCATTTGAGATAAGGTTATAAAGAATATGCCGAATCAATTTTTTATCTAATAATACTCTACCTAATCCACTATGAGAATAAATAATTTTCTGTCCTTGTTTACAAAATAATTCCATTTCCGAAATCACTTCATTTATATGTTGTTGAATTTCAAAATGTTCTTGTATATATTCAACTTTCCCCTCTTCTAATCTACTTACAGATAAAAAGTCGTTTAGAATATTCGTTAAATTTCCAATCGAATTTTTTATTTTTTGAATATGTCTCCCCTGTTTATCTTTATCATTTTGTTCACCATATGCTTTTACTAGAGATAACGAGGACATTATTGTTGCAAGTGGTGTTCTGAATTCATGTGATGCCATTGAAACAAATCGAGACTTTAATTCATTTAGTTCTTTTTCTTTGTCTAAGGCTTTTTTCAGTTCATTTTTTGTTTTTTCTAATTCAGTAATTGCTTCCTGTAGTATTAAAGTTCTATTCCCAACTTGTTTTTCTAAATCTATAGAATAATTTTTAAACTTGTTTTCAGCTTCTTTTCGAATGGTTATATCCAAAATAAATGCTACTACAAATTTACCGTCCGAATTTGAATATGGACTTAAGCTAATTTCTACGGGAAATTCTGTTCCATCTTTTTTTGCTCCAAATAATTCCGCACCACCACCCATTGATCTAGCATGAGGATTATGATGAAATTCATCTCTTTTTGAAATGTGTTTTTCGGTGTATCTTTTTGGAATTAATACTTCGATTTTTTTATTAAGTAGTTCTCCTGGCTTATATCCGAAAAGTTTTTCGGCACTAGGATTTATATTGATAATTTCACTTTTATCGTTTGTAACTAAAATTCCTTCTGTAGCAAATTGAAAAATTGCATCAAGACTTTGTATACTATTCATTTTTTTTCCTTCTGAATATTGCATAACAAAGTTAATTATAATAATAATTTACGAAGTTAATTTTAAACAGATATTTATGAAGCGCATTTGTCATTTTTTTTCATGATATATATCATGTTTTAAGAAGCTATTTATATTGATTTTTTCTTATTCTTTAGAAAGTTCTTATTATATATCTTTACCATTCTAAATTTTAATTTT
>CALPSU020000050.1 GCA_943326315.2 Chryseobacterium gleum | reverse complement strand
CTCGGTTGTCCCATTTGGAATACAAGTAATACACTTGCCATAGCAATTACAGCACTTACTGCAATAATTCCTGACATCCATTTTAAGTTCAATTTATCAAAAACGAATGCTAAAGGATCGCCTACATTCAGTTCTGAATAATGAACCATTCCTGTTAAAACCAAGGCAATTATAATGTATAAAATAGTGCAGATAATAATCGCCCACATCATTCCTCTTGGTAAATCACGTTGCGGATCTTTGCATTCTTCAGCAGTTGTAGAAATAGCGTCAAAACCAATATAAGCAAAGAATACTGCTGAAATTCCTTTTAAAATCCCTGAAACTCCATTCGGAGCAAAAGGATTCCAATTGTCTGTATCGACGTAAAAAACACCTACTGCAATTACTAAAAGTATAATCGCCAATTTGATTACAACCATCAAATTACTAGCGTTCTTAGACTCTTTCATTCCTCTGTAAACCAGAGCTGTAATCAAAACAATAATCATCAGTGCAGGTAAATCTGCTACGAGATGAAAAGAGCCTATTGAGGGAGAAGTTTTCCAAGCTGTAAAAGAATCTTGTAGATTTGGAGCAAGATTTTTAAATAATTTTCCGCTATTCATTAAGTTAACCGCTTCTTGGTGACCATTATATGCTGAAAAATAATCCATTTGAACCCATTGGGGAAGCTGAATATTCATACTTTTGAGTAATCCCGTAAAATAATCACTCCACGAAATGGCGACGGTAATATTTCCAATGGCGTATTCCATAATCAAGGCCCATCCGATAATCCAAGCAATTATTTCACCGAAAGCTACATAGGAATATGTGTAGGCACTTCCAGATACAGGAACCATGGATGCAAATTCAGCATAAGCAAATGCTGCAAATCCACAAGCAATGGCTGTAAATAAGAATAGGAAAATCACAGCCGGACCACCATCAGAACTCGCTTTACCAATCGTACTGAAAATTCCAGCTCCTATAATTGCTGCAATTCCAAAAGCTGCTAAATCTCTTACGCCTAAATGTTTTCCGAGAGATCCATGACCTTCAGCATTGTCTTTGTCTACTTGGTTTAATATATCTTGAACGTTCTTCTTTCGGAACAAATTACTGAAACTCATAGTGTATTATAGTTCTAGTTTTATGATTTGTAAGGTAGTAAAGGTAGAAAATTTCTCGAAATTTTTAAGAGGAGATAAAACTCATTTGAATAGATATTTTAAGTTTAGTGAAATTTTGAAATATTCTTTTTGTTTTCAACTGAAATTTCAGAGCCTTCCGCTAACATTACAGAGATTGGAGTTTGTGAATTTAAAAATGAGAAATCCTTACCATACACTTTTCTAAAGTCGACCTGAATTGAATGGTTTTTTACCGGGTAGGTTTTCCATCTCGGATGCCTTACTTCATACTCATACGTTTTTGAATTGGTCACTTTTGTATAACCCCAATAATGTTCGGTTATAAATTCAGCTTCACTTCCTTCTGGAATCTCCATTGGTTTATTTTCAGCTTGAAGTGAAAAAGTTTGCAGTTCTTGATTGATTTTCCACCCATATTCAACAGCAATTGTTTCGTTATCAATTTTCCAAGAATGACTCATCGGAACTGCTTGATAATGTTCCTTGTATAATGTGTTTGCAACAATAGTAAGTGCTTTTTTAGGAACTAATTCTTTCACGAATACAACACCACGTTTCCATTCATCCCCTTCTTTGAATTTAACATAAAAACGAAGATTTACTTCTTCGAAATTCACATGGAACGGAATTTTAAGTCCTAACATTTTGGTGTTTAGAAACATAAAACCGATTAGACTAACATAGTGTTTTCCATTCCAACTATCCAATTTTGTAAATGCTGGTAGGTATTTTTCAAGAATTTCAGGAGAAACTTCATAATTTGCAATTGCCAACTTTCTCCATTCGGCTTTTAGAAATGAGATGCTCATAGTCAATGAATTAAATGTTTAAATGCTTTTTCAATTGTAGGATATTGAAACTTATAGCCTAATTCAGTTAATTTTTCAGGAATTACCCATCTACTTTTTAAGATTAATTCGGTTTCTGTACCTATAATTACAGCGCCAATTTCAAGTAACGTTTTTGGTGCTGGAAGTCCAAATTTTACGCCCAATGATTGACGAAGTTGTTTCATAAATAGTTGATTCGTAATTGGATTTGGAGCAGTACAATTAAAAGTTCCGTAAATAGACTCGTTTTTTACAATAAAATCAATTATACCAACTACATCTGCTTCGTGAATCCAGCTTACCATTTGATGACCATTTCCTTGTTTTCCTCCTAGTCCAAATTTGGTCATTGTTTTTAATCGAGGAAAAGCACCTTCGTTTTCACTTAAGACAATGCTTGTTCGAAGAATTACTTTTCGTATGTTAGGAAATTTTTGAGATTCTTTTTCAAATGTTGCTTCCCATTTTTTACATACCTCAACAGAAAAGCCTTCTCCGATTTCACCATTCTTTTCCGTCATTGCTTTATCTTCAGAGTGTCTGTAAATGGTGGCTGAAGCTGCTTGAATCCAGACTTTAGGAGGAGTGGAAGTTAGAGTTATAACTTCAGATAGGGCAACGATTGATTTTGTTCGAGATTCAAAAATCTCTTTTTTGTTTTCTTCTGTATATCGACAGTTGACATTTTTCCCAACAAGATTGATGAGTAAATCCACTTTTTCGAATTCATCTACATATTGGGTTAGACTTTCGCCATTCCAATTGAGGTAATTGACATTGTTTTCAATTCTTGAAACTCCTCTTGTGAATACACTAATTTCTTTCGCTTTGTCTTGGTAAAAACGAATCAACGCTTTTCCAATTTGTCCTGTTCCTCCTAGGAGAACTATTTTTTGAAAGGTCATCATAACGCTAAAAGTATAAGTAAAACAATGATTCGATAAATTACCCAAGTAATAGTAGGGAGAAGTGTTAATTGCATCAATTTTACACGACGAAGATGTTCTAAAAGCATCAAGAAAACAACGATGAAAAAGGATGTAAAATAGTAGTTAGTGGAAACGATAGAGAATAGTGTTCCTGCAAGTTGGAAAAGTCCAATCAAAAGAGCTCCCGCAAATGAAATAGTCATCATGTTTCCGAGGTACTGAAAAAGTTTTTCTCTAGACAATTTATGTAAAATGATGGATTGAAATAAAATTTGACCACCACAGATTAAAAATTCTCTACCGAATGAACTCTCGTTTATCAGGGGATAAAAGTGTATCGAATAACGCATTAAAATAAAAGCAGTTATAGACCAAGTAAAGAATAGGTATATTAATCTATATTTTAAATTAAAATCAGGAGTACAAGTATCATTTATATTTTTACTTGGCATAATCACTTTCCTGTTGAATGAGATAAAGGAATACATTTTTTTTAGTATCCAATGAATAGGAGGGAAGTGAAAAATGAATTTAGTAAAAGGAATTACTGTTGTGATAATTTTTAAAATGCTATCAATTCCATAAATCACTTCTCCTGTTTTATGGTTGACCAAAGCGATCTCATTACAAGCTCGTTTTCGATCGATTAATGAGCAAGTTTCTTCGGAAACTTCTTGAAAAGCCTGTCGACCATTTTCATCTAAAACTCCAGTTAGAACAAATGCCTTTGTATACGTTTGACAGAGAGGGCATTGGTCATCATATATTAACGAGTAATCTTTTAAACTTTTCATAACGTTTTGTTTTAGTCGTTTTTTTATTTCATTAGTTTAAACAATAAAGAGAATAATTTATTTTCATTTTCATTAATCATAAGATTGACTGATTTATCCATTTTTACGACGAATTTATCTAGTTGAGTCATCATAGATTTAAATTCTTTTATTTCTTCAGAATTTTGATCTCCATCGACTTCTTTTATTTGATTCAAAACACGTATGACAGGTTCCATTTCGCGTTTTTTTCGTTCACGAATTATTCTACGAGCAACTTCCCAAATATCTTTTTCTGCTTCGAAATATTCTTTACGATCACCTGGAATTAATTTTTTATAAACTAAATCCCAATTCAATAAGTCACGAACGTTCATATTTGTGTTTCCTCTAGAAATGCTTAATTCTTCCATGATATCTTCAGTAGATAATGGTTTATGAGATATTAGCAGTACAGCATGAACTTGAGCCATTGTTCGATTGATACCCCATTCGCTACCTAGTCTTCCCCAAGTTTGAATAAATTGTGATTTTGCTTCATTGAATTCCATATCACAAATATATAAATAAATTTATTAAACTTTCAATAATTACTGAAAGTTTAATAAGTGAAAAGAATTTGTAGGAATGTAATAATGAAAATAATACTTTAATATTTCTAAAAGTAAAATATCAATTTTACATAATAAATTTAGTAAGTTTGGAATTGAAAAATAAATTGTCAACTATGAAAAAAAGAATATTTTTAGCCTCATTGCTTTTCACATCTTTATCAAATGCTCAAAGTTTAACGCAAGCAAATGAGCCAGTAATAGGGAATACGGTAACTATGTATTCTTGTAATACAAGTTTTTCTAATTATAGTTCTACAACGGGAACAGGAATAACTTGGGATTTTTCAGGAATTACAGCGGTTACAGGAAGTGCTACAAAAGTAGTTTCGGTTGCAGCTCCAGACACAACATGTTATCCGTCTGCAACAAAAATGACAAAAATTCCAGGATTTATTTCAAATTACTGGGCTTCAACAGCAACAGAAAGAACATCACATGGTTTTATTTTTAACGATGTAACTTTAGGTAAAATAGTTGTAAAATTCAATGTAGACCAAGAAAATGTGGTAACTTATCCATTTGCATTTGCTGGCGTATTAACAGATACATATAGTGGTTTATGTTTTAATAATTCACTAACTTCTCCTCAAGGATCTTCTTGTACAGGTAATATTGAAGCATCAATTGATGGTCAAGGAACATTAATTTTACCAGGCCATACATCAATATTAAATGTAATTAGACATAAAGTTGTTGAAACTACTTCAACAACATTTTTATATATGATGCAAAATATACCTGCAACTATTACACGAACACAATACGATTATTATAGTACAACTGGATCAAACAAACTTCCAATATTCTCTCATATTTCGGTAAATATTGTAGCTGGAATTATTAACAATACTGTAGTTTTGGTATTATCTTCAGTAAACCCAGTGGGAGCTTCATTAGATAAAATTGATGAAAACAACTTCTCAATTTTTCCAAATCCAACTGAAGGATTAATGACAATAACAGGAGATTTCTCTTCAGAAGCATCATTGATAGTAACTGATCAAGCAGGAAGAGAAGTTTCATCTATGGAAACGTTAACAAATGGATCTAAAATTGATTTAACTTCAGTAGAAAAAGGAATTTATTTTGTTGTAATTTCTGATAAAGGAGTTAAAACAACTAAAGCTGTAAGTTTAAAATAATATTTTTTTAAAATAATGAACCGTTCAGCATTAGTTGAACGGTTTTTTTGTGAAAATTAAATTATTTTACTTTTCAAATGTTACCTTTAAAGCCTAATTAAGTTATACCAGTCGAAATGATTTTTTGATATATGAAGATACTTTTAATTTTACTTGCGATATTACCTTTTATTTCATTTTCTCAAACAGATGAAAATTTAACACCAGAAGAGAGAGCTTACCTTTTTCATATCGTGAAAAAAAGTCCTATTTTAGATACAAATATGGGGCGATATTTTGATTATAAAGGTCCGATTATTAAATATCCTAATAAATCAATCAATTACGATTCAATAGAAATGTTGATTATCAATAAGCCTGAAATATTAATTATTAGAAGAGAAGAAATAGCCAAAACAGAAAAAGGATTAATTGGTGAAGCTGCAAATAAAATGGCTTTATGGGAATTAAATAAAGTATTGTTAGCTAAAAGAGAAGGTGAAAAGGAATTAGAACCTTATTTAAATAAATACCTTCGATTTGAAAAATTATTAGTTAAATATCTTCCGCCAAGTGCTGTTAAAGAGAGAGATGGAAAATTAGAGCCAAATAAAAAGCTTGAGAATTTATCCAATCCAAGTTTATCTTTTGATGATAAAATAGCTTTTTTAGAATCTTTTCAGTTTTTAAACGATAATGACCGATTGGTAACCGTTAGAGCTATGAATCAAGCTGTAAATGATTATATTGAAATGAGATCCTTAGAAATATATAGGTCTTTAGGTGGGGAGGCTGAAGTGTATAAAAATGAGTTAGTTGCAGCAGGGGATGGAAGTTCAACTACTGGAGCTTTGGAAGAGCGTGAAAAAGATGAAAAAGGAAGATGGAATCAAGGTTTGCCAAAAGCAGTAGGTTTATTTCCGTATCAAGTTAAACTAGTTACACAAGAGGGTAGAAGAGATCAAAAAGTGGAACCTTTATTATTTACAGAATCTAATTTTGTAACGGTTGGGAATAATAAAATTACAAATCTACATTTTGATGTTTGGGGATATAATTCTGAAAAACAAACAACTGTTGTAATTGAAAAACATGGATTATCGTATCATTTATTTGGGTCAGGAAAAACACGTTTTTTGTCTCCAGATTCTTCCTTTACGGATGGAGCAACCTTTCAAACATTAATCAATGATTTGGAATTTCAACGAATAGGCAAGTTGAATGAAATGATTTACGGTAAAAAAGGTTTTGATCATTGGATAGCCTATAATCAAAAGAAGAAAGACGAAACGGAAGAAAAAATAACCAGAAGAGAAAAGAAATATTCTGATTTTGGCTACACTCCAATTATTACTGAAAAGAAAATGTCAAAAAAGGTGAAGAAGCAAAAAAAGAATGCATCACCTGGAAAACAAATGGATTATCAACCAACAACCCATTCTCAAAAAGATAAAAGAAGATATGCCCAACATGAAATCGTTGGTTTAACTAAATTGTATGATGAATATAATTTAACAATTAAAACCTTGAAGACTCAAAAACAAGAGGCTATGGATTTAATGGCCAAATATAAAAGAAGGTTGGATTATTATAAACAATTAATGGGATTGAAATGGGCAAGTTTCACTGTCAAAGATGGATTATACACTTTTCAAGATTCTACCACTTTTGATTTGTACACACAAGAATTTAAGTTTCAGGCTAAGAAAGAGTCTGAAGATTTTGAGGTTCGATTATTAGCAATTCCAGAAAATTGTCTTTCTGATTTAGCCGATGAGGTAATGTTGCATATAAACTTAATTGATGCAGTTCCAAATTATGATTCACGTTTAAGATTGGAATTAAACGATGTTTTTGCTTCGGATAAATGGGATTTAGATAGAACGCTTTTCGAGAAAAAAGATAGTGTTGCTCTTCGTCAGTTTTTTGAAGGTTTAGTGAATAAGAAGATAGATTTTTCGATAGAAGCAAAAGGACAAGGAATTGGATTTTGGGACGGAGCAAGAACGGTAAAAAATAGGAAGCCAATAGAAGAACTCGCATACAAAGGGTCTAGAATGGATTCAACTTATTTGAGATTAAGAAAATCCGAGTTGTTTGTTATATTAGATCGTTTTATTAAAGTTGAGGTAAATTCATATACGGATCCTGTTGCTTCTAATCTTAAAATAGATAATACTGATATTTTGAATTTAATGAGTAAATACAAATTATCTAAAAATGATGTTCTAAGTGTTTATAGAACGGCTACAATATTAAAAAAAATGAAGCTAGAAATTAATGTTTTAGCTGGAACATATCTCGATAGAACAAATGCTAAAATTGTGATAGATAGATTCAATAAAGAAATGTCAAAAGTGAAAATTCAGGTAGGAATAACTTCGATTAAATTGAGTGAATTGTAATTATTTCTCAATTCTTTTAAAATTTCATCGAAAGAGTGATTTTCCAAATTGACAAACTCTTAAATTTTTTCTTTTTTTTTAATATGTTATTAAGTAGCATAGCTGCTCGGTAATCTATTGATGCGTGTAATTTAACACTTTGGTTATCAAACTGGAAATTTGAAATCGCTTCACAAAAACAAAACTTTAGATGCCTTTAATCTTAGTAATTCGTTAACAAATAATTTAAATTGTTGAGAAAAGTAGTAAACTATTTTAGTAACTTTACCCTCTTAAAAAAGAAAATAAATGGCAACATATTTAGACTTTGAAGAACCGATTAAAGCTTTAGAAGAACAAATCGAGCAAACAAAAGAGATTGGTGCTAGCGCTGAATTAGATATGACTGATAAGGTCAAAGAGCTAGAAAATAAGCTTGTAAAAGTAACAAAAGATATTTTTTCTGGTTTAACACCCTGGCAACGTGTACAATTGTCTCGTCACCCAGATAGACCATATACATTAGCTTATATTAATGCAATTACGAACGATACTTTTCAAGAATTACATGGAGATCGAACCGTAAAAGACGATAAAGCAATGATTGGTGGTTTTGGTTCGTTAGACGGAAGAACAGTAATGTTTATTGGTCAACAAAAAGGAATTAATACCAAAATGCGTCAATATCGTAATTTTGGAATGCCAAACCCTGAAGGATATAGAAAAGCTTTACGTTTAATGAAATTGGCAGAAAAATTCAATAAACCTATCGTTACAATTATTGACACTCCAGGTGCCTTTCCTGGTCTTGAAGCAGAAGAGCGTGGTCAAGGTGAAGCAATCGCTAGGAATATATATGAAATGATGCGATTAAAAGTTCCTGTTATTTGTATTATTATTGGTGAAGGCGCATCTGGTGGAGCTTTAGGAATTGGAGTTGGAGACAAAGTTGTTATGCTTGAAAATACTTGGTATTCCGTTATTTCTCCTGAATCTTGTTCTTCCATACTTTGGAGATCTTGGGATTTTAAAGAAAGAGCTGCAGATGCCTTAAAGTTAACTTCGGTTGACATGAAACGTCTGAAATTGGTGGATGATGTTATTAAGGAGCCATTAAGTGGAGCGCATCGTCACCATAAAGAAATGTTTGCAACAGTGAAAAAATCTATTTCAAAATATTTAAAAGAATTAGATGAAGTTGCTCCAGAACAACGTATCAACGATAGAATTGAAAAATTCTGTTCTATGGGTGTTTGGAAATAAGTTAAATTACAAATTACAGATTGCAGATTACAGATTGAAAAATTCAAATTAAAACAGCCGGTGTGATCATCGGTTGTTTTGGTTTTAGGGATTAAAATTATTTTTAACATTGATAGAAATTTACGTTATTTAAAACACATAAAAATGAGATCAATTATTGAAGCAGCTTGGGAAAATAGAGAATTATTAAAAGATCAAAATACAATCGATGCAATAAATAACGTAATTGAAGATATTGATAAAGGTATTTTACGAGTTGCTGAACCAACTGATAATGGAGAATGGCAAGTGAATGAGTGGGTAAAGAAAGCTGTTGTGATGTATTTCCCTATTCGTCAAATGGAAACTTTTGAAGTTGGACCATTTGAATTTCACGATAAAATGGCTTTGAAAACGAATTACAAGGAATTAGGTGTTCGTGTTGTGCCACCAGCAGTTGCTAGATATGGTGCTTTTATAGCTTCTGGTGTAATATTAATGCCATCATATGTAAATATCGGGGCTTATGTAGATTCAGGAACAATGGTTGATACTTGGGCTACAGTTGGTTCTTGTGCTCAAATTGGAAAAAATGTACATTTAAGCGGTGGAGTAGGAATAGGTGGAGTACTTGAACCATTACAAGCTGCACCAGTTGTAATTGAAGACGGTGCTTTTATAGGTTCAAGATGCATTGTTGTTGAAGGAGTGAGAGTAGGGAAAGAAGCAGTTTTAGGAGCAAATGTTGTTTTGACAAAATCAACTAAAATTATTGATGTTTCAGGAAATGAAAAAGTCGAACATATTGGATACGTTCCTGAAAGAAGTGTTGTAATTCCTGGGTCATATACTAAAACGTTTCCAGCGGGTGATTTCCAAGTTCCGTGTGCATTAATTATCGGAAAACGAAAAGCTTCTACTGATCTAAAAACTTCTTTGAATGATGCTTTAAGAGAGCACAATGTTGCTGTTTAATGAAGTTGAAATATTTTTTTCCAGGCTTAATTTTTATTGCTTCAAGTTGCTCAGTATTTATTCCAACTTCTAGGCGACTTTTTAATGAATCAGTATTGAAATCTAGTCAAGTAGATGCAATTATAGTTCCTGGTTTTCCATTTAATGAGCCTGAATGGGATAGGGTTATGCTAATGCGTGTTACATGGGCTGTTCATCTATATAATAAAGGTTTCACAAAAAATATTATAATGAGTGGTTCTGCGGTTTATTCACCATATGTAGAATCAGAAATAATGAAGTTATACGCCGTTGCATTAGGAGTTCCAGCTGAAAATGTTTTTATTGAAAAGGAGGCTGAGCATAGTGTCGAAAATGTATGGAATAGTTATCGAATGGGAAAACAAATGGGGTTTAATGATATAGCTCTAGCTTCAGATCCATTTCAAACAAGAATGTTGTATAGATTTTGTAAAAAGAGATTGAAAAAAATAACGTTTCTCCCTGTTATTTTTGACACATTAAAAACGCTACCCCACATCACTCCAAAAATTGATTATTCCAATCTGAAAATCGAAAATTTTGAATCTTTGACTGCAAAACAGAATTGGTGGAAACGCTTACGAGGTACAAGAGGGAAGAATATTGATTTCAAAAAATAAATTTTTAAGCATAAAAAAAGCAGGAGAATTATTCTCCTGCTTTTTTCGTTTTAGCTTTATTAATTAAGCTTCTTGCATCTTAATTAAATTCAATGCAGAACCAGCTTTATACCAATCAATTTGTTGATCATTGTACGTATGGTTTAACATTATATTTTCTTTAGATCCATTTTCATGCACAACTTCCATTGTTATTTGTTTTCCTGGAGCACTTACTTTTAAATCAACTAAATTGAAAGAATCATACTCCAAAATTTTAGTGTAATCAGATTCATTTGCGAATGTTAAACCTAATAAGCCTTGTTTTTTCAAATTCGTTTCGTGTATTCTAGCGAAAGATTTTACAATAATTGCTTTAACACCTAAATGACGTGGTTCCATAGCTGCATGTTCACGAGAAGATCCTTCACCGTAGTTATGATCTCCAATTACAAAAGAAGGAACTCCTGCTGCTTTATAAGCTCTTTGAACAGCTGGTACTTCACCATAAGCGCCAGTCAATTGGTTTTT
>CALPSU020000049.1 GCA_943326315.2 Chryseobacterium gleum | reverse complement strand
TGGAGAAATGGCAACATTAATAGCGACTGGAGGTTCTATATATTCATGGGGTCAAGGAGCTACAAATAATCCTTACAATGTTTTTCCTGGAGCCACAACTACCTATTCATTAACGGGAATTGATGCAAATCTTTGTATAGGAACGACAACTGTAACTGTAACTGTAAAACCAATACCAGTTATTGCTTTTGTAGATTCGCTAACAATATGTTCACCTGAAAAAATAGATCTAACAAATCCATCTAGAAGTTTAGGAAGTTCTCAAGGAAGCGTATTTAGTTATTACTCTGACTTTTTACTAAATAGTACTTTAACGAATCCTTCTGAAATTGAATTTGGAGGAGTATACTTTATTCAAGGAGATTTAAATGGCTGTAAATCAAAGGTAGATTCTGTTGTTGTAACTATTAACAATAAACCTATAGCAGCCTTCACTCCTACCCCGAACTCAATTTCAACAATAAACGCAATTTCAAAAATGGTTAATGGTACTTCAAATGCTGTTAATTATTCGTGGGATTTTGGAGATGGAACATTTTCAACTCTTGAATCACCGGAACATGAATACCAATCCAAAGACACAGTAACGTTTACCGTAAAATTAATTGCAACTTCTCTAAATGGATGCATTGATTCAATAAAAAATACTGTGAAGATTTTTGAACCCATCATTTATTATATACCAAATTCATTTACACCAGATGGAGATCAATATAATCAAGAATTTAAACCAATATTTAATTCAGGTTATGATGAAAAAGGATATTCATTAATGATATTCAATAGATGGGGACAAATAGTATTTGAAACAACCGACATAAATAAAGGTTGGAATGGAATAAAAATGAATTCAACTGAAAAGGCACAAAATGGCACTTATACGTGGAAAGTATATTATTCTTTAAAGGGAGATGATAAAAGAATAAATATTAATGGGATAATAAATCTAATCCGTTAATAGACGAATTTAAAATGTCTGATCTCCTTTCGCTAACTTACAAATCAAATCTAAAACTTGGGGGGGGGGAATTCTATTGAATAGTTTTTTTAAAAAAACATTGAAAAGCTTAGAAATTTTAAAAAAACAGCTGTAAATTTCTTATTAATTATAATTCTGTTTTTCAGTATTAAATAGAAATTTCTTATTTTGAAAACTACAAACTTTGAAAGAAGTGAAGAAGACTATCTACCTGCGATTTGACTAGGAGAAGCTAAGTAAGAGAAGATTGTATAGGTAAAATTGCTATTCAATTTATAATTTAATAGAGTATAAAGTTTTACATCTCATAGACTTCTGGTTTTGATCCATGGTTTACCCGATAAAGCAATATAAAGTAGAAATTTAAATGGCAAAAAAAAGCCGGAACATAATCGTCATTAATTGAAATAATAATGACGATTAGAAACCCGGTTACCTAAACATAAAATAAACTATAACTACTATTACAAATTTACAGTACTTATTTTAATGAAAAAAACATACTTTGTCTAACGCTAATAATAGCTGTATTTAGAGATTATTAGAGGGAAATGGTTTTTTTTAGGTGGTGAATGGTTGATTAGGTTTTAGTTTTTAGGTGTTAGTTATTAGGTCTGTGAAGAGCTAAAACCCATCACCTAACTCCTAACACCCAAATCAATTTCCAAAAGTCATTAAATATGATTTTAAGAATTCATTTAAATCGCCGTCTAAAACTGCATCCACATTTCCTGTTTCGTGCCCTGTTCTAACGTCTTTAATTAATTTGTATGGGTGAAGTACATAATTTCTTATTTGAGATCCCCACTCAATTTTTTTCTTCCCTGCTTCGATCTCACTTCTTTTTTCCATACGAGCACGGTATTCCAACTCATACAATTGAGATTTCAACAATTGCATAGCTTTTTCTTTATTACCTAATTGAGAACGAGATTCAGAATTTTCAATAATAATTCCGGATGGTCCATGTTTTAAACGAACAGCTGTCTCAACTTTATTTACGTTTTGTCCACCTGCACCTCCAGAACGGAAAGTGTCCCATGTAATGTCAGCAGGATTTACATGAATTTCAATCGTATCATCAACCAAAGGATAAACATAAACAGAAGCAAAAGAAGTATGACGTTTTGCATTTGAATCAAATGGAGAAATCCGAACCAAACGATGCACTCCATTTTCACCTTTTAAATAGCCAAATCCAAATTCACCTTCAAATTCTAAAGTAACCGTTTTAATTCCAGCTACATCACCTTCTTGATAGTTCAATTCTTTTATTTTATAACCGTTCTTCTGTCCCCACATCATGTACATACGAGTTAAAATAGAAGCCCAATCACAACTCTCTGTTCCTCCTGCACCTGCGGTAATTTGCAATACTGCACTTAAAGCATCTTCTTCACCAGAAAGCATGTTTTTTAACTCTAAAGCATCTACTTCTTCTAATAAAGTTGAATAATGGGTTTTTAATTCTGCATCATCACCATCACCATCTTTAGCAAAATCATTTAGAACCTCTAAATCTTCATATGAACTTTTTAAAGCATCAAAAGTAGCAACCCAATATTTCAAACTTCGGATAGCTTTCATTTGAATTTCAGCTTTTTTTGGATCATCCCAAAACCCAGGATCTTGCGTTTTTAGCTCTTCTTCAGCTAACTGCATTTTCTTTTCCTTAATTTTAAGATATTCTTCAATCGCATCTATACGATTACTAACTTCTTTTAACTGCTCTGGTTTTATCATGATGATACAAAAGTAATTAAAAGTATTTAGACTATTTGAATTTACATATTAGACTTTAAAGGTTTACCCTCTCACACGTTCCTTTAAGCTAGATTTACAACCCGCTCCGCTGGATTTGCACCCGTTCCGCTGGATTTGCAATCCTGCGGAAACACGAAGCATAATCTTTTTTCTAAAATTCATCTTCAAATATAGGATTAATTAAATGTAATCAATCTTTGGGCTATTTTTTCAACCTCAATAACACTTTCCATATCTTGGTAATTTGTAGCAGATGAATAAATCCAGTTAAATTCATTTTGAACTAATCCTGCTTTAACTGGATTTTGGTGAATGTAATTGATTTTCTCCCAAACAAATTTTTCAGTAAACACTTCAATTGCATGGTTACCAACTTGCCAGAATTTATATGATTTATGCTTTTCACTAAGCCCTGCTTCTTGTTCAAAAAATTTCAACATCCATTCTCTTCTACTTTCTCGTTCACATTGAATTTGTTGCACGATTTTCTTTGAGGTAAATTTTTTAAAATCTCGAATCGTATCTTTTAACAAATATGGCTCATTTACATCAACAATCATGTGAATATGATTGCTCATAATACAATATGCATAGATGATTAATCCTTTTTCTTTTTGACAATATTTTAAAGATTCAATCACAGCTTCCCTATGATTTTTTCTTGTAAACACATCAACCCAACCAACAACTGTCATAGTTATATAATAGGCTCTATCACTTTTTAAGTTTTGTTTTTCTCCTTGTTTCATCTATTGAAGATAGTGAGAAAATTGAGCTATTTTATAGTTTTAAAATTTTATTCTTACTTTAATTTACCGCTTGGATTATTAAATCCAAATCAATTCATAGTTCAGTTTAAGTGCTCAAAAAAACTCTGGATTGCAAATCCAGAGGAGCGAGAGCGAGGGACCACAGAATCACAAATCCAGCTGAGCGTAAAAAATGGTAATATTTAGCTCTACTTTGTGAAATATTTAAAGAAAACTATAAAAAACAAGAATATATTATCATTTAACCATAAAAAGACTGAAAAAATTATACATTTGTATTACACAAAAAAATTAGAAAATGAATATTCCAGCAAATCTTAAGTACACAAAAGATCACGAATGGGTGAGCATTGATGGTGATGTAGCTACAATAGGAATCACTGACTTCGCTCAAGGAGAATTGGGCGACATCGTATATGTTGAAATTGAAACAGAAGGTGAGACACTAGATGGTGAAGAAGTTTTTGGCTCTGTTGAAGCAGTTAAAACAGTTTCTGATTTATTTATGCCATTATCAGGTGAAATTATTGAATTCAATTCTGAATTAGAAGCAAATCCTGAATTTGTAAATAATGATCCTTTCGGAAAAGGCTGGATGATTAAAGTTAAAATCTCAGACGTTTCTGAAGTATCTAATCTTTTAGATGCTGCTGGATATGAAGCTTTAGTGGGTTAAATTGGTATTGAATACTATTCTAAGGCTTAAAAGACCTTAACTTATAAAAAAATTCTAAGGTTCTGTAAAATTCACAGAACCTTTTTCATTTCTCAAAGCATTAAATTAAAATAATTTACAAAATTTATTCGCAAATTATTTCACGTTATTAAACGAATAACCAACCTAAAATACTACCTAAATAATAACATTCAAAATAATCAATTAATAATCACTTAAATTAATCTAGCTATCATTTTCCTTTTGTACTTTTATCGCCGTTATTAATTTTTTTAAGATTATGTCTGGTTTTAATGCTAACAAATTAAGTGGTGCAGGATTTTTAATTACAATCGGAATTGTCTTTGGTGATATCGGTACTTCCCCACTCTATGTTTTTGATGCAATTACAAAAGGGAAATATGACCCATATTTAGTTCTAGGTGGACTTTCTGCAGTTATTTGGACATTAATATTATTAGCGACTATTAAATATATATATTTAGCCCTTAATGCTGATAACAAAGGAGAAGGTGGAATATTTGCTTTATACGCACTTTTAAAAGAAAAAAAATTAAAATGGGTTATTATACCTGCTTTAATTGGTTGCGCAACACTCTTAGCGGATGGTTTTATTACTCCAGCTATCTCAATCTCATCTGCTGTAGAAGGTATTAATTCTATTTATCCTGAACTACCTACAATTCCAATTGTATCTGGAATTATTGTTGCTTTATTTCTTATACAACAATTTGGAACAGCTTCAATCGGAAAAGTATTCGGACCAATCATGATTATTTGGTTTGGACTATTAGGATATCTTGGACTAACTAATATAGCGGATAATCTTGAGGTGCTTAAAGCATTCAACCCATATTATGCATTTAACCTAGTAGTTAATGTTAAGGGGGGATTCTGGGTTCTAGGAGCCGTATTTCTTTGTACAACCGGAGCTGAAGCTTTATACTCAGATTTGGGACATTGTGGAAAGAAAAACATACGTTTTAGCTGGTCTATAATGAGTATTTTAATCGTATTAAATTATTTAGGACAAGCAGCTTTATGTTTAAAACCTGGATTCAAATTAGCACCAAACAAAACGGTGTTTTATACAATGGTTCCAGACAATATTTTACCATTCGTGATTGTTATCGCTACAGCAGCAACTATAATAGCATCACAAGCCTTAATCACGGGTGTTTTCACATTAATGAACGAAGCTATAAAGTTGAAACTTTGGACTAACTTGAAAGTGAAATACCCTACTGATCATAGTGGACATATATATATTCCTTTTATTAACTGGTTTTTAATGGGTGGTTGTCTATTGGTAATTTACATTTTCAGAAATGCGAAAGCTATGGAAGCATCTTATGGTTTAGCAATTACAATTAATATGGTAATGACTTCTTTATTACTAGGTGTTCTACTTATTATGAGAAAACCTAAATGGAAATATATCTATGTTACTATTTTTTCTATTTTCTTAATCATTGAGGTGATTTTCTTAATGTCAAACTTGGGTAAAATATTTGAAGGTGGATGGTTTACTCTTTCATTATCTGTTGTATTCTTCACTTTACTTTTTCTATATAATAAAGCAAAACAACTTAGAAAAAACATTACTGAATACGTTCCAATGAATCAAGTTATACCTCTTCTAAATGCGGTTAGACATGACACAAAGATTGGGTATGAAGCAACGAATTTGGTATATCCGACTCGAAGTGATTCGCCTCAAAAATTAGATTCAACGGTATACTATTCTCTTTTTAAAAAACGACCTAGAAAAGCTCAAGTTACATGGTTTTTACATTTAAATATTACAAATGATCCATGGGGTGTACATTATTCTGTTAATGAAATTATAGACAAGCATTGCTATTATGTTTCTTTAAATTTTGGATTCAAAGAAGAGCACCGAGTAGAATTTATGATGAGAAAGATTCACGATAAAATGGTTGAAAAGGGTGAATTAACTGGAGAGAGTGTTTTCGAATCTGTTAGAGAAAAAGTTGGAGATCCAGATTTTAAATTCATTGTTCTTAACTCGCGAGTAGCAACAGACAACTTATTAACTTCCTTCCAAATAATTTTCGTCAAAGTATATCGCTTCATAAAAATGACTGGCTTAACACCTGCTGAAGACTTTGGTTTAGACAAAACAAATGTTGCTGTTGAATATGTTCCAATCAGTGTTGCTAAACAATTAGATCAAGAAATGATAGAAGATAGTGAAGATTATTCTACTCGATTAAACAAAACCGTTGACAGACAAAACAGACGATTTAATAAAGAATGTTAATATTTTATAAAGTAGATTCAAGGCACGCTTTGAATCTACTTTATAAAAAAAATCAATAAACTATTTTGTCAAATAAAAAATAATCCGTCGATTGATCTTCGCCAAATTCTATTTTTAATATTTGCTCCAATACATCATTCGTTAAGCTACTTGCTCCAAATCTAACAAATGAATTAGTCAACCAAGCATCACCCAAAACTTCCTTTATCATAAGCAAATAATCTAATGCTAATTTTGAAGTCGAAATTCCGCCAGAGGGTTTTATCCCTATTTGAATCCCAGTTTTATCATAGTAACTTTTAATAGCCTGCAACATCACTAAAACAACAGGCATTGAAGCACCAGTCTGAATTTTGCCCGTAGAAGTTTTAATGAAATCTGCGCCTGCATTAATCGCAATTTCACTTGCCTTACGAACATTGTCTAACGAACCTAATTCACCTGTTTCGAGAATTACTTTAAGCGTTTTATCCTTACAAAGTTCTTTTATTTTTGCAATTTCGTCGAATACAAAATTATACTCTCCATCCAAAAACTTTCCTCTAGAAATAACCATATCGATTTCATCGGCACCATCATCAAGTGCTAATTGCGTTTCTAACAATTTTACTGGAATAAAAGATTGACCGCTAGGAAAACCGGCTGCTACAGAGGCTACTTTTACAGAAGAATTAAGCAATTCTTTTTTCGCAATTCTTACCATGGTAGGATAAACACAAATTGCTGCAACAGAAGGTATATTTTCGAAAGCTGAATGAATATTAGCAGCCTTATAACACATTTTTTTCACTTTCCCTTCCGTATCCTTCCCTTCCAAAGTAGTTAAATCAATCATATTCAAAATCATTTTCAAATCTTGAATTTTTGAGTTGTCTTTTTTTTGTTTCATGGATAAGCGTTATTCGTTTTGAAAATTTTTTTTTACCACAGAGGATTATGAGTTTTTTCACAGAGTGTCGCAAAGTTTTTTTTACAAGAGGTAGACAAAAGAAACTCTGTATTCCTCTGTAAATAAAACTTCTTAGAATCTGTGGTTAGGCTTAAAGTTTCCACATAAAAAAAAGGCTCTTTCGAGCCCTTTAGTATTTTTATAATTGTCCATCAGAATGATAAACTCCAGCTTTAAAAACTTTTACTTTTAATAAGATACCATCTTTATCGTATTCGTAAACCTTACCTTCCCATAAGTTATTATTTTTAAAAACACCATCTAACCAAATTTCATCATTAGAATTGTAAACCTTATTATATCCGTTTGGAAGAAAAGGAATACCTTTAGTTTTAGGAGTAGCAATTTTAGGAGCAACCTCTTTAGAAGCGCTTGGATCAATAACCTTAACGCTTGGGTTCACCATTTCCTTTTGTTCACTTTTAGCAACACTTCCATCTGCTGCATATTGAATTATTTCTTTTACGTCACCATTTTCATAATAACGTACTGCTTTTCCTACTGGATCACCATTTTGAGCAGAATATTCGAATTCAACCTGACCATTTGCATAAAAGTATTTTACCTTTCCTTGCTCTTTTCCTTCTATGTTGTATTCAGCTTGATATTCAACCTTTCCATTTTCGTTATAACGTACTAAAGAATCTCTATATTGATTTCTATCAAAAGAACCTTTTTCTTTCACTTTACCATTTGGATGAAATTTAACATAAGAACCCTGAGGTCTGTTATTAATATAATCACCCTTTAATCTAGGTGTTATTCCATCATTATGATATTTAATCCATAGACCTTCTTTTCGATCATCTTTATATGGACCTTCTTCTATTTTACCATTCGCAGGATAACCTTCTTCAGGTCTATCTTTTCCATAATAAATCCATTTACCTTGTTTTTTACCTTCCGTATCAACTTTATTCAATTTATCATCTTGATCGTTTGCCAAGACATTAGATGAAACGAATAATAAACTTAAAAATAAAAAACTTAAAAATAATTTTTTAATCATTCAAAATAAAATTTAAAAAACTAAAGCAGAATAATCGACAATATACAAAAATAAAATGAATTAGCTATTTGGGATGTTTATTTTTTTGCCAAAAAACAAAAAAATCGATCAAATCAAAAGTAACACTAATTTAATTAGCAAAAATAAAACATTAAATTCAAATTAAATAAGATCTGGATTAACATTTTTCAACATCACCTCTACTATTTCTTCAACTCCAAAATCTTCCTTCCATCCCCAATCTTCTCTAGCGCAAGAATCATCTATTGATTTAGGCCAACTATCGGCAATTTCTTGTCGAAAATCAGGGGAATATGTAATCTTAAATTCTGGGATTTCATTTTTTATCTTGTTTGATAACTCAAGGGGTGTAAAACTGCATCCTGACAAGTTATAAGCAGATCTAATCTTAATGTTTTCTTTTGGTGATTCCATCAATTCAATGGTTGCTCTGATAGCATCCGACATATACATCATTGGTAATGCTGTATCTTGACTTAAAAAGCATTCATACCTTGAATCTTTTTTAGCCTTATAAAAAATATCTACTGCATAGTCTGTAGTTCCTCCTCCAGGCAAACTAGTATAGGATATTAATCCTGGATAACGAATACTCCTAACGTCTACATTAAATTTATTGAAATAATATTCACACCAACGTTCTCCAGCTTGTTTTGAGATCCCATAAACCGTAGAAGGCTCCATAATTGTATATTGTGGAGTATTAATTTTAGGCGTTGAAGGTCCAAAAACAGCAATAGAACTAGGCCAAAATATTTTTTTTATATAACCTTCTTTTGCTAAATCTAAAATTGTAAATAAACCCTCCATGTTTAATTTCCATGCAAAGTCTGGATTTTTTTCAGCTGTTGCAGATAATAATGCAGCTAATAAATAAACTTCAGTAACGGATTTCTCTATAATAAATTTTCTAACTTCTACTTTGTTCAATATATCCAACTGCGAATAAACACCATCATTTATGACCGCTGGACATTCAGGCTTTACGTCTGAGGCAATTACAGAATCAACTCCGAATCGTTTTCTCAATGCCAAAACTAATTCTGAACCAATTTGTCCACCTGCCCCAATTACTAGAATTTTTTTCATCTACTACTTCTAAAATACAAGCGCAAAGTTAGAATATTACAGATATAATAGAATGAAATTTAGAAAAAAAACGTAATTGTTAAATTTTATTAGCAATGAAGTTTTTTTTTCACTCTGTTTTTATATATTTGTTAAAATAAATTTCCAGAGTATCATGTGGGATGAGCTTACAATTTTATTAAATTTCATGATCATTAGAAAGCCAGAATGAACTTACTTTCTGTTTCAATTTATTATTATTAACAATTGTAAAAATTCAAAATGCCATTTTATTATAAACTAGGATCAATTCCTCACAAAAGACATACTGTTTTCAAAAAAGAAAATGGCAATCTATATTATGAACAATTATTTGGTACAGAAGGCTTTCACGGTTTTTCTTCATTGCTTTATCATACGCAACGTCCAACACAGGTAAAATCCATTTCAGAACCAAAAGACATTACTCCAATTGCTGCTGTAGGTAAAAATATCTCCTCTCGCATGATGAGAGGATTTGATGTTAAAGCAACAGATGATTTTTTAGAGAGTCGAGTAATTGTGATGTTTAATAATGATTTAAATATTGCAGTTGCAGCTCCGAAAAAATCGTTAACCAAATACTATTATAAAAATGCTGATGCTGATGAGATGATTTTCATTCATAAAGGCTCGGGAAAACTAAGGACTTTAGTTGGGAATATTGATTTTTCATATGGAGATTATTTAATTATTCCTCGTGGAATGATTTATCAAATTCAATTTGACTCTGAAGATAATCGTCATTTTATAGTAGAATCTTTTAGTCCTATATTAACACCGAGAAATTATAGAAATAATTTTGGTCAACTTTTAGAGCATTCACCATTCTGTGAACGTGATTTGAGAGGTCCTTCAGAATTGGAAACACACGATGAAAATGGTGAGTTTCTAATAAAAATAAAAAAAGAAAATGTGCTCCACGATGTAGTTTATGCATCACATCCATTTGATGTTGTGGGTTGGGACGGCTTCAATTTTCCTTATGCTTTTAGTATTCATGATTTTGAACCAATTACTGGAAGAGTTCATCAACCACCCCCAGTTCATCAAACTTTTGAAGCTCACAACTTTGTAGTCTGCTCTTTCTGTCCTCGTCTTTATGATTATCATCCCCAATCAATTCCAGCACCTTATAATCATAGCAATATCGATTCTGATGAAGTTTTGTATTATGTAGATGGCGATTTTATGAGTAGAAATCATGTTGAGAAAGGTTATATGTCTTTACATCCAGGTGGAATTCCACACGGACCTCATCCAGGTGCAATGGAAAGAAGTATCGGGCAAAAAGAAACAGAAGAATTAGCTGTTATGGTTGATACTTTTAAACCTTTAAAATTAACACAGGCAGCTTTGGACATGCAGGATGAAAGTTATGTTACAAGTTGGTTGTGATTTAGGTTTTAGGATTTAGGTGTTGGGTTTTAGGTCTGACCCGAAAAATATAATCGAAGTGACAACAAACAATTACGATTGCAAAAAAATATAAAATATTAAAATTGTAAAGACGGATTATATTCGTCTACATTAAAAAATAAAAATTATGGCTAAAGAAGTAAAAAGTGTAGATTACGGGTTAGAGAAAATATTTGAAGGAGCGCAAGATTTCCTTCCATTAATGGGAACGGATTATGTTGAGTT
>CALPSU020000048.1 GCA_943326315.2 Chryseobacterium gleum | reverse complement strand
GTTCCAATTTCATAAGCCATTACAAGGTCTGTAGATTCGGTATTCCAAGTCATTTTTGGCATATACATATCTAATTGATGGTATGAATTAAAAAAAGGTGCCTGACCATTTCCAGATTTCGTTCTTGTCATCTCAACAGATTTTCTTGCAAAAACATATTGAAAATCTAAACCAGGATGAATAATAGAATCATTATTATCATTAAATAAGATTTTAATTGAAGTATTTAATGCGTGAATTTTTAAATTTGATACTGTAAATTCTTGTGATGCTGTTATTATAAAAGGTTTGCCATTTCTAGAAATCACCATTGAAGCAGGTTCTTTAGGAAATCCTATACCAACAAAACTAGAACCTATTAATGAAAAACCTCCTTCATAATCTACATTAGGTTTTATTTGTTTTATAGACAATCTTCTTTCATAAGAAGTAAATTGAGGATAAATTTTATCTTCATCTCTGTTAACTTTAAATGCTCGATCTGCAATTCTACCTTTTACAGGTTTACTAAAATAAGGCGTCGTAAGAACAACTGAATCTGCAGAAAAATTAGACACTCTTGTAGAAACTTCATAAGATTTCAAAACTGCAGATGTTTGTGATTTTGGCAATCCAACTTTTTCCCAAGTAACAGTTCCTCCCTCACCTATCCACTTTTTAGCAATGGGATCATATAATCCAGTTGTGTTCGAAATTACTAAACTATCAACGTAAGGTTGTTCTTTTTTAGTTTCACTGTTATTATTAGGTATTCGACATGCTAATTTCCCTTTAGAACACTTGAAAATAGGTTTATCAGTATATTCGAATGAATATTCACCTCCTAGGTAATACCAATCAAAGTTTGCATTATCACATATTATATTTCTAGAAAAATAAAGCGCCGAAAATCCTATAAAATCTTCAAATTTCTTCACGTTTTTAGATTCTAACATTTTATCAACAGAATTATGCCATGCAGTATAACTCAGATTTGTTTGTTTGGCTTTTACAAAAGAATATACCGAAAAAACATAATTATAAATCTCTGGATAAGCGGGCATTCTTTTAGCTTCCATTAAATTACATGTTTCGACCATTTTTGTAAAATAGTTAGTTGGAAACAGGTTTGATTCTAACAACATTTCTGGTAAATCTTTCTTTGAAAAATCTCTAAAATCTCCTCTTCCGAAATCATTTAATGCCTTTTCAAATTCTTTTACAAATTTATCTTTTTCAAAAGTAAAAGACTGAGCATTACAAGTAATACTACCTAAAATAATTCCAACAAATAATACTAGCTTCTTTAACATATTTAGCGAATTAATTATACACTATTCTTTTATAAACTGAATTCCAGCCCATGTTTCCTTTGAATAAATTTTCAACATTTTTAAATCAAAAGCACTAGAATATTCAATTAGTTCATTTACGTCAGATTCAAAAAAACCACTTAACAAAAGAATTCCATTTTTCGTTAGAGATTTACTATAAGACTCAATATGAGACTTTAACACGTTCTTATTAATATTTGCTATTATCAATCCAAATTCTTTTCCAGAAATTAAATTTACATCTCCACAGAGAATTTCAATCTTAGAGCATTGATTTCGTTCAATATTTTCTTTTGCATTTATAACAGTCCAATCTTCAATATCTATTCCTAAAATTGAATTAGCCCCCAATTTCTCAACAATAACAGCTAAAACTCCCGTTCCTGTTCCCATATCAAGAACGTTTAAAGGCATCGTACCAATTTCAAAAAGTGCTTTCGCCATAAGCCATGTTGTTTGGTGATGGCCAGTTCCGAAAGACATTTGAGGCTGTATCTCAACGATCATTCCTCTTTTATCTTCTTTAGAGTGAAAAGGAGCTACAATTGTAAGATATTCTTCCACTTCCACTGGGTGAAAATCGGATTCCCATTGCGCATTCCAATTTTGATGTGGAATAGTCTTTTGCGTAAATTCAATATCAAAACCTTCATTATCAGAAGAAAGTATTGAATTTTCTATTGCTTTAGTTAATTCTACAGTATCTAAAGGTGCATAAGCCTGAATTCCAGTTTCAGTTTCAACAAAACTATCAAAACCAAGCTCAGATAATTCAGCAGTTAATATATCGGCCCAAGGATTTCTAGGGTTAATAGTTATAGTTAGTTCTAAATAATCCATTAAAATGAGTTTGCAATTTTTAAAAACATATCTGCATCTAATGCTGCCCCACCAATCAAACCTCCATCAACATTTGGACAAGCAAATAATTCTTTTGCATTTGAAGCATTACAACTTCCTCCATAAAGAATTGAAATTGAATTTGCTATTTCTTGATTATATTTTTCACTTAACCAAGTTCGTATTTCAGCATGCATACTTTCAGCTTGCGCAATGCTTGCAGTTTTACCTGTCCCAATTGCCCATACAGGTTCATATGCAATCACAATGTTTTTTATTATCGAAGCATCTAAATGAAATAAACTTTCTTCTAATTGACTTTTAACATAAATCAATTCTTGATCATTTTCCCGAACGTCTAGAGGTTCACCACAGCAAAAAACTATAGTTAATCCATATTCAATTGCTGAATCCACCTTTTCTTTCAAAAATTGAGAAGTTTCATTAAAATAAGCTCTCCGTTCTGAATGACCTATTAATACATGTGTTACTCCACTATCCTTTACTTGTGAAATTGAAATCTCACCTGTAAATGCACCTTTATCTTTTGGATAAAAATTTTGAATACCTATCTTAATTGAATTATTATCTTTTTGTACTAGGTCACGAATAAAAATAGTTGAAGGAAAAACCATTACTGTGGCTTTTAAATCATTTGATATACTATTTGAAATCTTGTCAAAAAGTGAATTAGCTTCTTCACTTAATAAATTCATTTTCCAGTTACCTGCAACAATTTTTGCTCTCATTTTTTACTTAATATATTTGTTTTCAACCATTCAAAGGTCGGTAATGCTCTATGTGGATATTTTCCCTTAACAACTGCTTTCTTAATAACTAAAAGAGTTGGATTAGATCTTGAAATTGCCATAATTGTTTTTTCATCATTCACAAATACAGGAACTTTAAAATTGTGCTTTTTCTTAAATTGATTGATTTCATTTCGAGCAGCGTTACAAATTATTATGAATGGTATGTTTGCTTTTTTACACCCATAATATATGGATTTAAAACGTTCAATCTCATTGAAATTTGCTTTTGCGAGATTTTTAGAAGATACAATAAAAATAGCTGGACTTTTCAAAACTAAATTTTTAATGTAAATTTCTGCTGAATTTTCATCCTTCTTTAGTGCTTCTTTTATAAAAGCCAAACTTAATTCATCTTCACTAATTTCATTTGTATTAATAAAAGGTTCAAAATCAGAAATTGAAGGTAGTTTAGTTTCAACAATAGCTTTTTGAATTTGGCTCTTATAAACCCAGTCTTTTTGTTCCCATATTTTTGAATCAACATATTCTTTCGAAGTTGAAGAATACTCTTTTGTTTTGCCAGTTTTAGTATTTTTATAAACTAGTAAACTTTCATATTTACCTTCAATGCCATCGTTCATTTTTTTAATTAGATTACTTCCAACTGCATATGGTCGATAATCTTTTAATGGCTCATACATTAAAACATATGTGAGAAATAAACCAGAAATGGAAATTACTATTAAAGTAGATCCTCCATAATTACCAAATAATTTACCACCTGCTCTAAGAATCCATAACGCACCTACAATAACAATAATTCCAAATAATATTGGGAATGCCCATCCAAAAACCCAAGCGAAAAATGATATTAAGAAAATTGAAGAAAAAGTGAAAATTAAATTTTGTTTTCTATTATTAGGTTTAATTACCCATTGTGATAAGAAAATCCAAAGTACTAAATAAACTAAAATAATATCTTTCCACAACGACTCTTGAGGAGTAAGTGATCTTCCAACTGAACCTTTCATTGCATCACCAAAACAGCCACAATCATCAACACATTGAGGAGATTTCAGTTCATCTATAACTAGGTATTCACCAGTTTTAGAATGTATTTTAACTTCTTTATTTGTCTTCGCTTCTTCTATTTTTAGCATTGCCATGTGATCTGACATAGCGTATGTATCTCGATCTGTAAACTTTTTATTCCCATCACAATTAGCAGTATGCCATGTTAAAAAAGTGAAAAACAACATCATAATTAGAGTGAAATAAGAAACTGACTTAATTTTTCCTCCTATTATCAATAAAACACCAAGAACAATTTCAGCAACACAAATAATTACACTTAATGGTAGAGAGAAATCAATTAAAAACTCTAATGAAAATCCGGGTGACATAAACCATTCTTTAATTCTATAAGCAAGGGCGCCATCTTCGAAGTATTCAGCTAATTTGTATGAGAATCCAATTGGATCATTCGCTTTTACTAATCCTGAAACAATGCATAAGCCTCCTACTAAAACGCGAGAAACACCAGCCATCATTAATCTACCTTGAAAAATTATTAGTCCAGTAATCGTAGCTCCCATTAATATCAAACCAATTGAAATTAAAAGTAGAGAATGAGCTTCAAAATTCTTATGAAATCCTACTACAACAAAAGTTAAACCTGTTAAATTTAATAAAATAAAAAGTGTATTAAAAAAATACGATCGCCCTTGAAAAGTTTCTGTTTGATTCATCTTATATAATTTAATTTAAATGTATTAATGAAAAAACGGAGTAATTAAGCATATCAAAATAATTTGCATCAATTCCTTCACTTATTAATGTTGTTCCATTATTATCTTCTATTTGTTTGACACGCAATATCTTCATTAAAATCAAATCTGTTAAAGAGCTAACTCTCATATCACGCCAAGCTTCTCCATAGTCATGATTTTTTTTCAACATTAAATCAAATGCCTCTTTTGAATATTTATCATACAAAGAAATCGCTAAGTCTGCTTCAATATCTAATTCTTTTAAATCACTTTCTCTAACTTGAATTATTGCCATAATACAATAATTTACAATTGCAACAAACTCATCTTCAATACTTTCACCAACCTTATTCTCTCCTGTAACCTGAATAGTTCGAATACGTTGTGCTTTAATGAAAATTTGATCCGTAAGTGAACTTGGACGAAGTATACGCCAAGCTGTACCATAATCTTTTGTTTTCTTAGAGAAAATTTCTCGACAAACATTGATTACATTTGTATATTCTAAAGAAGTATGACTCATTTATTCTAGTATGGACAATTATTTAAGGGTTGAAGATACAAATTTTCCCGCAAATAAACACCTTCGATTGAAGGATAAATTATTTGATCTTTCGAAACCGAAAGTGATGGGAATATTAAATTGTACGCCGGATTCATTTTATTCTGAAAGTAGATTTAATACAAAGCCATCCATTTTGAATCAAGTTGAAAAATTTATTTCTGAAGGGGTTGACATTATTGATGTTGGTGGTTATTCAACTCGCCCTGGTGCAATAGAAATATCTATACAAGAAGAAATATCTCGGGTTTTACCGGTAATTCAATGTATTAAAAATGAATTTTCAGATATTCCAATATCATTAGATACATTTAGATCTGAAGTAGCTAAAATTGGTTTAGAAAATGGTATTGATATAATAAACGATATCAGTGCGTGGAATCTTGACCATGAACTCTTATCTGTAATTTCACATTATAAATGCCCTTATATATTGATGCATATGAAGGGAGAACCATCAACAATGCAAAAAAACACGTATTATGAAAATATTTTCAATTCAATAATTTCCTTTTTTTCTGAAAAGTTAAAGGTTTTAAAAGAACACGGAATTAATGATGTTATTTTAGACCCTGGATTCGGATTTGGAAAAACTCTGGAACAAAATTATGAAATTTTAAATAAAATAGAAGATTTTAAAATGTTAGGAAAACCGATATTAGTAGGTATTTCTAGAAAATCAATGATTTATAATAAGTTAAATAGTGATGCTTCAAGTTCATTAAATGGAACAACTATTTTAAATACTATTGCAATTTCTAAAGGAGCTTCAATTCTAAGAGTTCACGATGTGAAAGAAGCAAAAGAAGTGATTGAATTATTGAATATATTTTAGTTATAGGTCATGCCTTGTAACTAAAATATATTCAATAAATTTAATTTGCTACGGCAAACATTCCTACACCACACCCCTTTTCGCCTTCTTCAATTTCAAAGAAAACGTAAAAAGAACCAGTAGTTCTACAAGCAAAATCTATCGTTGGATAATGTTTACCTGTAGCTTTATTAAATGAAGTTGCCAACATCATTCCTTTTTGTTGATTCATGTATATTGACATGATCATTTTTTTCTTATTATCTGGATTTTGTATTGGTAAAAAACGATATTTTAATCCCGCTTTAAGGGAAATCATATAATTTTCATTTGGAACAGGGTCTCCACTTTTTAAATTAATCCTATAATCTTTAATTAAAGAATATGCTCCTAAAGCCCCTATTCCGACATTATATTCCTCATCACCAGTACATTTAGAACCACCGGTAGGACTAGATACAAATGAAACTAACCCTCCTAATAATAGGAATACTAATGCAAAAAAAACTTTTGTATTCATAACAAGTTATTTTAAAAGTTCGTTTCTTAATTTAACAGTCTCAGTTATTATTGATTCAACTATCCCCTTGGGAGTAATAATTTTTGTTTCACTATTATCAATAAAGACAAGTTGGCCATCCACTTCTTTCATTTCTGGCTCTCTCATAATTGTTTCAATTTTAATTTTTTCATACATTTCAACTAAAGGTTTTAATTGTCTTAATAAATTTGCAAAATATTTATCTCCAGATGCTGAAACTAATATTTCATTTATTTTATTAACACTCTCCTTTTGTTCTGCTACTCGGTTTTTCATCTCTTCAGACATATTCCCCTTAGCTATATCTGAAACAATGTATGCGCCCTCTAACCAGGTCCCAAAAACAATTAATACACTTAATTCATTTCTTCCTTTTTCACGAAGATATTTTTCCATGTTATTGAAACTTTCAGTTGACATTCTTTGAAGAGAATCAATATTATCTGAACTTTTAGCCATTTTAATCATGTCTTCAAAATCGAAAAATCGATCAATTTCTAAATCAACTGATAATAACCTAATTGCTGCTAAATAATCTATTGCTACAAATGATTTTCCATAAATATTTATATACCCCATGTCGCCGCCAAAAGCTCCCATTGCAATTGCTTTATCGTAACTAGAAACAAAACGATCTAGTTTTTTTGTAGGAATTAACAACTCACTACTAAATTCATTTCCTGCGTTCTTAATAATTATTGAAGTTTCAATCGGCGAAGGGAATGACTGAATTAATTGATCAATCTCTTCTTTACTTACTTTCACTTTTGATTCTTCCTTTTTATTCATTTCATCTTCAATCGAATTTTCTGCTTTTGCAGAACATCCGAATAGAGCCAATGTAATTAATAATAATCCTGCAAAAAAAGTTGTTATTGCTATTTTTCTCATATTCATTTTTTATTCGTTCTAACTAAATTTTAAACTAATTTTTTATTAAATAATTGTATGGACATTAATCTTTTTAAAGCATCAAAATAAACCGCAATAAATAAAATAATATTAAAAAGCCAAATCATAAATACGTTGTACCAAAAAGTTGGAATAAGGTTACCAAAAATTGATTTTACTGGAGAATACATAAAAGATCCATCTAGTTTATATTCAGGATTTAAATGATCTCTTAGAAAAACATGGTCATAATTCTGATATACCATGGAGTTTTCCACAAAATAGCGTTTTTTAGTATTTGAATTTTGCACAATATCTGAAACAGCATCGTTTTGATATCCGCGTTTTATATCCATCAATGAATTTCCCCCTAGTGTTTTATTCAACGAAATAACTTTTTCATCCTTTAATCTAGATAATTGATTCTGTTTATCTTGATATAAATTTGTTAAATCTTCAATGAATTCTAAAGCTTGTCCAATAGTATGATTTGATAAATCATATGTCAACATATTTTTAGCAATAGGCTTGGAAGCTTCAAATTTCAAAGTATTATATACCGTATCTGAGCAATTATTTTTTTCAGTAACTTTTACTGTTAATTGATCATTCAGTAAATCTGTTAAATAAGGATATAAATAAGATGTTCTATAATTATAATCACTCAATAATTGTTCAAATTCATATACTTCACTCTCATATTTATTTTGAGAAAACTGAGCAACCATTATACCTTCATATGCCCATTTAGAAACCATAAAATTAGAAACAACTGGAATATGATTTCCGCCTCCGATTGATTTATTTAAATTTTCAAATTTAAACATAGCTCCTCCCAATATCATTTGAGGAATGACTATCAATGGTATTATAATATATATAGTTACAATAGTTTTAAAACTTGAGGATAATAATAATCCAAGTAGATTACCAAATACGAATACTGAGAAAATTAATATCCAATAATATAAGAAATTATCATATAATTCAATTATCAGATTACCAACTGCACACAGTAAAAATGACTGAACTACTGACAATAAAATTAAATAAACTGCTTTCGACTTTAAATAACTTAAGCGAGATAATCTCAAGAATTTTTCACGTTTAAGAATTTTTTGATCTTTAAATATTTCTTCTGCACTAATCGTTAACCCAACAAAAAGAGCGACAATTATCAACATAAAAATATATGCGGGTACATTTTCATTCATGCTGAAAGTGTACTCATTATCTGTATTATTTGAACTTTTAACAATAAAACTTAATAATGAAGCTAAAACTGGAGCTTCCAACAAAGCAATTAAAACATATTGTTTATCGTTAAAACGGGAAAGAATATCTCTTTTGAAAAATACAATAAACTGTTTAAGTAAATTAGGAGGGTTAATAACTTCTAATTTATCGTATTCTTTATCTTTAATGACTTCTTTCGGAATAAATTTCTCTTTAAAATACTTATTCCATATATCAGGTTTAATTTTTCTTTGAGATGTATAGTTACCGAAATCATCAATCTCTTTGTCTTCTAAGGTGTCGAAAATTTGTTCCGGTGTAACATTACCACACGTTCCGCATTCCCCAATTTCATGGTTTATTTGGTTTGTTATTGTTTTAAAGTAAATAACTGCTTCAATAGGATTACCGTAATAAACCGGTAAACCTCCAACATCCAAAATAAATAATTTGTCAAACATTTTATAAATTTCACTTGCAGGCTGATGAATTACTACAAATATAATTTTGCCTGTTTGAGTCAATTGTTTTAAAAGGGACATTACATTCTCAGAATCTTTAGATGAAAGTCCAGAAGTTGGTTCATCTACAAAAAGAACTAATGGCTCTCTTATTAATTCTAAAGCAATATTTAATCTTTTTCGTTGCCCTCCAGAAATCTTTTTGTTCAATGGATTTCCAACTGCAATATCTTTTATTTCATAAAGTCCTAATTCCTTTAATACTTTTTCTATTCTTTCATTTAATTCTGCTTCACTCCAAGTATCATTAATTAATTTACCGTTATAATATAAATTTTGAAAAACGGTAAGTTCCTCCATTAATAAATCATCTTGAGGAATAAATCCAACGTTTGCCTTGCATTCAATCGTTTTAATATCGTATCCATTTAATAAGATAGTTGCTTGATCCGTAGGTTCTATTCCAGACAATACATTTAGTAAAGTAGTTTTACCAGCGCCTGAACCTCCCATTATTCCTACTAAAGTTCCAGATTCTTCTACAATTTTAATTCCTTCTAAAGCAACTTTACCATTGGGGAATTTATATTGAGGAATTGTAGCATCAAATAAAATATTCTCACTAGTTCCTTTTTTTCTGATATTCGTTAAAACCTCACTATAAAAAATGGATGATTTAGGAGTTCGAATTGTAGAACCATCGTTTACAACATAGGTTTTATTTTGTTTGATTTGTAAACCATTCAGATTTACATTAATATCACCAAAAAATCTAAATAAAACAATTCCAGCCGATTCTATTAAACAAAAGAAAAAAACAGCATTTAGACCATCTTTATTGTAAACATTTACATCCGTTAAATTATAAAAATCTTTATCTAAATAAACTTGAAAATATTCATTTCCAATTACATCTTCTAATCTAGTCGCAGCCGAAAAATTTAAAATATTTTCATATTCAATTTTTTCAATCTTAAAAACATCACTTATAGTAGCTAAAAGTTCTAATCTTAAAGGCGATATCGTTTCGGTAATATGAATAAATTCAGTAATACGAACAAGTACAATTGATTTTTGTTTTTGAGAAAGAGTTTTATTTATACGCTTACAAATTGCTAGTGTACGAACAGAATCTTTTACGGATGTTCTTTTAACTTCTCCAGTTTCTGAAGATTCAGCATTTATATAATCCGTATATTGATTATAATAAATATCAAATCTTTCTAGTGAAATTTGAGAAAGAAGAAATTCCTTAACATAGTTATTCTGCACATCCTCATCACCATTATCTTGTTTATAGATAATGGCAAATAGTTGCATAAGCGCCTTTAATATTTCCTCACTCATATTTTTTTAGATATTTAGACTATTAGATGTAAGACAATAGACTTATGAATCGTGTTTATATTAATCTAAACTACTAGACAGGGAGACCTTTACAAAATATAAAAAAATCAAATTCCTACAATAGAAAAGGGAACTTCAACTAATTCTGAATACTCTTCAGCTGCTTCTTCCATATCCGTATCACGTTTATCGTAGTTCCAAATAATTTCTATTGAATTACTACTTTCATCTGTGTGAATATCTTCTAATCGCATTAATATATCTAAAATTAATTTTGAAGAAGCCGTATTGAAATACTCAAGATTTACAATGAATTTAAATTCCCCGCTTGGAGTTTCTTCTAATTCATCTAACCAACTTAAAACTGGGGCATAAAATGTCGTTACATCTTCTGGTAATGATCTACCGCTAATTTTCATTTCTTTTGAACCCGGATTGAAATCGATTTCTGGAGTATCGTCTGTCTTTACAATTATTAAGTGTTCCATTTTGTTTCTTTTTATTTTAATGTTAATCTATTTTTTATTTTAATTCGGTGAGTAAGATGTTAATCAATTAAGCTAATATTTTATTAATTTGAGTTTTTAATGTAAAATATTTATAATTAGCTGAATCAATGTCATAAAATCCGAAATCTAATTTATTTTCAGTTTTACGAGCCACATCTATAAATCCTAAACCTGCTCCG
>CALPSU020000047.1 GCA_943326315.2 Chryseobacterium gleum | reverse complement strand
TCAAGTTCTTCTAATAAAAGATCTCTAAATTGCTCCAAATCTTTCACTCCCTGATCAACATATTCAATAAAAAAACTTTCAATATCTTCTTTTGCTTCTTCTGCTTTATTATCCTTTAATCCAGAAGAATATTCGGATTTATATTGGTCTATTAAAGAACTATATTCTTGGTAACTTGTTAAATAATTTACTTTAGTAGTGGTGTCTTTCGATCGTGGGTTCGGAACATCATTATGGAAGTAAAGTGTAACTGGTAATCTTTTATTTAACTCCGCTAAAGTTTCTTTATTTGTTTTAGGATGTAATTTTGAAAAAGTGGAATCATTATCGGAAATTGGCTTAATTATAATCGGTTTTACTGAAAAAATATCACTACAACATGTCGGGTTTTTACTATAAAGGACCCCTACTCTATTGCTTGTGACATAAGAAGTGTCTCCATTTTTAAAAAAATAAATGTCATTTGCACTACTATTTATAGGTAAACCTTCATTTATTGGAATCTCAAACTGTGAAGTAAAATTTGAATGATAAACATCGTTCCCACCAAAACCATCGAACCAAGAAGAAGAAAAATAAAGTCGATTTGTAATTGAATCCCACCAAGGAGTTATTTCATTCTCAACACTATTAATCGTTTTTAAATTTTTTGGTTTTGAGAATTGATTACCTGATTTTATAGTACTATACCAAATATCCATTCCGCCAACTGTTCCATTTCTATCCGAAGAAAAGAAAAGCGTTTCTTGATCAACTAATTTACCAATACAAGGCATCGTAGAATTGGCTCCTTCTTCATTAATAATTGAACCCAAAGAATCTGGTGAACTCCATTTCCCGTCTGAGTAATTAGCAACCATAATTTTACACCTATAATTATAATCTTCATTTTTACAAAGACTATAATAAAAGCGTTTTCCATCCAATGAAAAAGTGCCATTTCCAGTGTTTAATTTTTCAAATAATAAATCATCTATTTTTTTAGATTCCTCGAATTCTGAACCTTTTACTTTTGAATAGTATAAATTAGTAGAATAATTAGTAGAATATACTTCTTCATTTTCAGAAATTGAATCTGCTCTTAAAGATGAAAAAATAAATTGTCCATCTTTAAATGCATGACCAAATTCAGAGTTTTTAGAATTTATTTTATCTGAAAGAGCCGAAAAAATTAATTTAGACGTGTCTTTTAAAGCTGATTTTGCCCATAAACAAGATTCTACTTCTCTTGCTGATTTTAAATACAAATAACTTTTTTTATCTTTTACATATTTCTTTTTACAGTTTTTAAACGTTTCAATAGCCAATTCGTATCTCCCATTTTGCTTTTGCATCAATCCTAAATTCAATAAACTTGAAGGGTATATTAATGTTGCTTCTTTATCGTAAACAATTTTGTAATAAATTTCAGCATTCAAATAATCTTTATATGCTTTTAAAGTCTCTGCATAATTCCAAAATATAGCAACTGAATTTGAATCTAATTTGAGTGCTTTTTCATAATATTCTTTAGCATAATAAAAATCTCCTTTTTTATATTGCTCTTCCGCAAATTTCAAATCTTTCCCTAATTCATTTTGTGAAAAGAGATTTGCTGAAATAAAAAATAGTATGATTATATAAAATCTGGACATATTCGATGAGAAATTTTCTTCGGTTTAAAACGATTGATAATATAACGACATGCAAATTCGGTTCCCCCCCTAAAATTACTTGCTTGGATTAATTTCGAAATATTGAAATCATAACTCATTCCAAAAAACCAATTTTGATAATCTAAACCAACACTTAAATATCCTGCATCTTTTCTCCTTAGCCATCCTCCAAAATAAAATGCTTGGTAATGTGTTGAATTTTGTAAAAGTGTGTATTTTATATTTAAACCTACTATCATTTCTTGATATTTTCCTTGATATTGAACTGAAATACTAGGTAAAATATCTATTCTCTCATTTAATTTATAGGTTCCTTTAACAAAAATTGAAGTCCGAACATCTCGCTTTACGTTCTCACCAAAAAAACCTTGATTAGGTTGATTTATATTGAAGAAACTTAATCCTCCTGAAATTTTATGTCTGTCATTTTTACGATATTCATATACGGATCCTAATCCAAGAGAAATATTCGTGTTTTGTTGATTTTGATACGTTTCATTTGTTGGCAATGTAGGATCGAATGTTATTCCATTATACTGATTATCAAATGTTAATTGATTCCAATTTATTTGTCGATGGTTAACTCCAATATTTACACCTGGTCTTAAAGTATGTGTTGAATCTGACGATAACTTCAATAAATACGAAATATTTGTCTGAAATTCTATCGTTCTAAATTTACCATCTCCTGCTGCATCGTTAAAAAACAAAATTCCAAGACCAATTTTTTTATATTTATTTAGCTTAGTGTCTCCCGAAAAAGAAATAGTACTAAAAGGTACCGTAACACTTTTCCATTGACTTCGATAATTAGCAATGATTCGATAATCTCCTTTAAAATTTCCTGCATTACCAGGATTTTGAAAAATTTGATTGTCATTAAATTGAGACCAATGTATATCTTGAGCGAAAACACGATTGAAAAGTGTAGCTGACAACAACAAAATATAAACTATAAATTTGGTCATTTATTTTTTTAGATTGTTGAAGGTACAAATTTAGTGTGTAAAATAATACAAAAGGATTAACTTTGAATCGATGTCGGCATTAAAGGATTCAATTCAGATACTAAAACACATAACTCTAAAAAGAGTTTTAAACCTAGTATTATTAAAAATATCGTATACAATTTCAAGAATCTCGAAAAAATCGATCCTTTGGGGGAAACCATATGCCCTTTCAATTGAACCAACAACTGCATGTAACTTAAGTTGTCCCGAATGTCCAAGTGGATTAAAACAATTTACACGAGAAACTGGTAAAATAGATTTAGAGTTCCATCAAAAAATATTAAAAAATGTTGGTTCTCAAGTTTTCTATATAAATTATTATTTTCAAGGAGAACCGTTTTTACACCCTAATTTTTTATCCTTAATTTTTGAAGCTAAAGCACATAAGATTTATACGTCGACATCTACTAATGCACATTTTATTGATTCGAAAAAAGCAGAAGAAATAGTAAAATCTGGCCTGGATCGACTAATAATTTCTATTGATGGATTAACGCAAGAGACGTATGAAAATTACCGTATTAATGGCAAATTAGAAACAGTAATTGAGGCTTCAAAATTAATGGTTGAAACAAAAAATAAGTTGAACTCTAAAACTCCTCACCTCATTTTCCAATTCTTAGTTGTTAAACAAAATGAACACGAAGTAAAAGCAGTATTTGATTTAGCAAAAGAGCTAAAAATAGATGAAGTTAGATTGAAAACTGCACAATTGTACGAATTCAAAAATGGAAATTCTTTAATGCCAGAAAGCGAAGAATATTCTCGATATAAACGAAAAAGCGATGGGACTTACGTTTTAAAATACGCAACTGGAAATCATTGTTGGAGAATGTGGTCGAGTAGTGTTTTGACATGGGACGGGAAAATTGTTCCATGCTGTTTCGATAAAGATGCAAAACATGTTATAGGTTCAATTGCAGAAACTGATTTTGATTTGATTTGGAAAAGTGAAAAATACCAGGGCTTTAGAAAAGCAATTTTAACAAATCGAAATGGAATAGATATTTGTCAAAACTGTTCTGAAGGAGCGAAAGTTTGGGTTTAAAATTTTATATGCTCCGACTTCACTTTTTCGCCTAAAAAATGAGAAGCTTTAATGTCAAAATCTAAATTATTTTCAGAAGTTAAAAAATGAAGTTTCCCATTTTTAGAACATTTATTTTCAATTTCGGGATGACGATTTAAATAATCTTCTAATTTTTCAGCTATAATTGGACCCTGAGCAATTACTTGAATCGATGAAGGTACTAGAGATTCGATATAGGATTTTAATATTGGATAATGCGTACAACCTAAAACAATTACATCAATTTTTGGATCAATTTCCAAAAGCTTTTCAATGTCTTCCTTAATAAACAATTTCCCTCCATCGGAGAGGTGCTGACCATTCTCAATCAGAGGTACCCACAATGGGCAAGCGTGTTGGGAAACAATTATTTCTGGCGAAAATTTATTAATTTCTATTGGGTATGAATTTGATTTTACCGTGCCTTCAGTGGCTAAAATACCAACATGATTTGTTTTTGTAAGTCCTCCAATCAATTCTGTACTAGGTCTAATAACTCCTAAAACTCTTTTAGTTGAATCAATTAAGGGTAAATCATTTTGTTGAATCGTGCTTAATGCTTTTGCTGAAGCTGTATTACAAGCTAATATAACTAATTCACAACCCCTTTCAAACAATTCCTTGACTGCTTCCAGTGTAAATTCATATACAATATCGTATGAACGAGATCCGTATGGTGCTCTTGCATTATCACCTAAATATAAATAATCGTATTGGGGTAATCGATTTTTAATCTCTGATAAAATGGTTAAACCCCCATATCCTGAATCAAAAATACCAATTGGAGAACTCCGTTTCATCTTAAAATTAATTACATTTCGAACCAAATATAAACTAACAAGGTGATTTGACAAAATTTAATTTACATTTGTATTAGCATTGTATTTCAAGAAGATTATTTTATCCTTTAAACACTTGCTATTTTAAAACAAAGTATAACACAATAACAAAAAATATGATCATTGAACCAAGAATGAGAGGGTTTATTTGCTTAACTGCTCACCCAAGTGGATGTGAACAAGGAGTTTTAAATCAAATCAACTATGTAAAGTCAAAAGGACAAATTGAAGGTCCTAAAAATGTTTTAGTAATTGGAGCTTCAACAGGTTTTGGTCTTGCTTCAAGAATTACAAGTGCTTTTGGCTCAAACGCTTCAACAATAGGAGTGTTTTTTGAAAAAGAACCACAAGAAGGAAAAACAGCTTCTCCGGGATGGTATAACAGCGTTGCTTTTCAAAACGAAGCAAAAAAAGCTGGCCTATATGCGAAGAGTATAAATGGAGATGCTTTTTCTAATGAAGTAAAAACTAAAACGATCGACTTAATAAAAGCTGATTTAGGTAAAATTGATTTAATCATTTATAGTTTAGCTTCTCCTGTTAGAACTCATCCTGTAACTGGTGTTTTACATCGTTCAGTACTTAAACCTATTGGTGGAAATTTCACAAATAAAACTGTTGATTTTCATACAGGTGTTGTGACAAATGTTTCTATTGATCCATGTAACGACGAAGATATTGAAAACACAGTAGCTGTAATGGGTGGTGAAGATTGGGAAATGTGGATGGATGCTCTAATCGATGCAGATGTTCTTAGCGACAAAGTAATGACAGTTGCTTATTCTTATATCGGACCTTCATTGACTGAAGCAGTATACAGAAAAGGAACTATTGGAAAAGCGAAAGATCATTTAGAAGCTACTGCTTTTAAAATTTCAGATAAATTAAAAAGTAAAAATGGTAAAGCTTATGTTTCAGTAAATAAAGCTTTAGTAACTCAGGCAAGTTCAGCTATTCCTGTTATTCCATTGTATATTTCTTTGTTATACAAAACAATGAAAGAAAAAGGAATACACGAAGGTTGTATTGAACAAATTCAACGATTATTTCAAGATAGATTATATTCTAATAAAGAAATTCCAACCGATGAAAAAGGAAGAATTAGAATTGACGATTGGGAAATGAGAGAAGACGTTCAAAGCGAAATAGCTGAATTATGGCTAAAAGCAACAACAGAAACTCTTCCTGAACTTGGAGATTTGAAAGGATATAAATCCGACTTTTCTAATCTTTTTGGTTTTGGGTATCCAGAAGTGAATTATTTAGATGAAGTGAATGAAAACGTTCCAATGGAAGGATTGCAATAATTAAAAACTTAACAATTTTAAGCCTCATTTTCTTTTGATTATGAGGCTTTTTTGTGAGATAGATATGGCTTCGAGTGCCTCAGCCAACAATCGAGTGCCTCAGCCAACAAATGTTGGTTTCGAGTGCCTCAACCACCATTTGTTAATTGAGCCACTCTCTTAAAATTATTGTATTCAAAAAGGTGATTGAGGCACTCGAAATCATTTTTTTGTGTATCTTCAGTAAACTAATTTTAATTAAACCTAAATTATGAAAGGATGGATGTATATTTTGGAATGCGTTGATGGGAGTTATTATACAGGAAGTACCATTGATTTAGAACGACGTTTTCTGCAACATACAAATGGAGAAGGAGCTAATCACACCAAAAACAGATTACCAGTAAAACTTGTTTATTTTGAAGAATATTCGAGAATTGATACTGCATTTTACCGTGAAAAGCAAGTTCAACGTTGGAGAAGAGAGAAAAAGGAGGCCCTTATCAGGGGTGAATTTAAGAAGTTACCAGAGTTGGCTTCGAGAACCTCAGCCAACAATCGAGAACCTCAGCCAACAATCGAGAACCTGAGCAAAAATTCGACTTGATTCGTTTGTTGAGGTTCTCGAAACAAAACCAACACGCATAAAAAAAGTCCTTCATTTCTGAAAGACTTTTTGTTGAACCACTAGGTCATTCAAGTTTGTGAAATTGCAGGATTAGACGAAATGATTACACTTTCAATGACTGTTGCAGGGAAAAGAGTGAGTACCACAAAACCAAAATACAAATGCGTTTCTTCACATACTGCTCGTAGAAGTTTCGCTACTAATGCATACAAAGCAGGTGTTCCATCTTTGGCAATAATGACGATACTGGACATCGTACAGAAAAGGTGTTTCTATATTACATTAAGGTAACTAATGAAGAACACGCAATGTTTTCTAGTGAGCATCCATTCTTTGCAACACGAACAGCATAGAATAATCAACCTACCTTAACTCACTAAAACCAGATAAAAATATTTTGTTTAATCCCACAAATGCATTAACTTTGTGTATAACGAATTTTAATTATTAAATGTGATGATAAAAATTACGAGAAACCAAGCAAAAAAAGTAAAATCTTCAAGAATTAATATCAATTCTTTTGAGGAGAAAGCAACTATAGTATATAATACTATTGTAAAATCTCAAATAGAATATGCGAATTCAAGCGATTTGAATTTAATTAAAAAAGAAATTCAAAATTGCAACAACCCCATTTAATTATTATTGCCGGCTGTAATGGTGCTGGAAAATCTACTTATTCTCCTATGTTAGTGGACGGAATAATTCCGTTTGATTACGATAAAAAATATTTAGAAATCTACCAATCGTTACCAGATTCTGAATTAAGAGAAAAAATTGCCCTCAATAGAACTACCGCAGAATTAAACGCATTGATAGAAACTTCATTTTTGAAAAATCAATCGTTTTGTTTTGAAACCAATCTTCACATTTTTCCATACCAGTGGATAGAAAGAGCTAAAGAATTGAATTTCTTAATTGATATGCATTTTTTCTGTTTGGACAACATTGATTTAGCAAAACAGAGAGTAGCAATTAGAACAAAAAACAATGGTCACTTTGTTTCTGACGACATAATAAAATATAAGTGGAAAGAAGGTTATAAAAATCTTAATTTGAATTTTTCAGAATTCGATTTTATTTCATTTATTGACAATTCAAAGGATAGTATACCCGTTATTATGTTTGAATTAGAAAAGTCTAGCATTCTAAATTATAGCTTTGTGCAACTATTAGATGAATTACCCGAATATGTTGAACGAAGATTTCCAGATATATTTAAGTATATCAATTCTTAAGGGTAATTAAACTTATAATTACTTCATTTACCTCAACTCACCCACAACAATTCGACTTGATCCTCCTAACTGAGGCACTCGAAGTCAACCCATAAAAAAAGTCCTTCATTTCTGAAAGACTTTTTGTTGACCCACTAGGGCTCGAACCTAGACTCTTCTATACCAAAAACAGACGTGTTGCCAGTTACACCATGGGTCAATTTGTGAGGACAAAGTTAGAAACAAAATTTAAATTTGAAAACAAATTATTGTATTTTTTTGAAAAAAAATAAGAAAACAGCTTTCGTAGTAAATATATATATGATATTCAATCTGTTGTTAATCTTATATTTGCTTCAAATTAACTAAAATTGATAAACATATTGCTCAAAATAAATGCTAGTCTAAGTGTCATTTGATTAAAAATCAAGATAAAAATTAAATAAAAAAATTAATTAAACCCATTTTTAGCATTTTTTAGTGACTAATGGCTTATCTAACTGTATTAATTTACTAAATTCGAGCTCTTAAAACATTTTATTTTTAGTATATGAACTATAAAAAGTTGAATCAAACCCTTGGATGGCTAGTTTTTTTAATTGCTACAGTTGTCTATTTTATCACCATCGAAGACACTGTAAGTTTATGGGATTGTGGTGAATACGTAACTACAGCCTATAAATTAGAAGTTGGTCACCCTCCAGGCGCTCCTTTGTTTATGATTATTGGACGTTTGTTCTCTTTCTTTGCAGACCCAGCTAATGTTGCTGTTTGTATCAATAGAGTTTCTGCACTTTGTAGTTCATTGTCGATCTTATTTATGTTTTGGTCGATTACATTATTGGCGAAAAAAGTAGCTTTAAAAAACAAATCAGAGTTGTCGAAAGGTGAAATGATTGCTATTCTTGGAAGTGGTGTTATTGGTTCTTTGGCATACACTTTCTCTGATTCATTCTGGTTCTCTGCTGTTGAGGGTGAGGTTTATGCAATGGCTTCTTTATTTACGGCGGCTATTTTCTGGGCTATTTTAAAATGGGACGAAGAAATGGCAGCTATTCAGCACGGTGAATTAGATGTTGATTATGCTCCAAATAGATGGTTACTATTGATTATGTTTTTATTAGGATTAGCAATTGGAGTCCATTTATTAGGTATTCTTGTTGTTCCTGCGATTGGTTTCGTAATCTATTTTAGACATAAAAAAATTGTAGATTTAAAAGGAATTCTACTTACTGGTTTAATTTCAGTTTTTGTCCTAGGGTTTATTCAAGAAGGTGTTATTCCTGGTTCTATTTCTTTAGCTTCCTCTTTTGAAGTAATGTTTAGAAATTCTCTTGGTTTACCTTTTTTCAGTGGTACATTATTTTTCTTTGCAGTATTAGTTGCTGGTTGTATTTATGCAATTCGATATGCTCGTAAAAAAGGGAATTCAATTTTATACAATGCAACCATGGGGTTGATTATGTTATTGATTGGGTATGGTTCTTTTGCTGTAATTGTTATTCGATCAAATGCCAATACTCCTTTGGATGAAAATGATCCTGAAAACTTAGTAACGTTAAAATCCTATTTAAAACGTGAACAGTATGGTTCATCTCCAATTGCTTATGGTCCATATTGGAATTCTGCTGAGAATGAAAGAGAATTATTTAAAGATCGTTCTGCAATTTTCTTAAGAAGATTTGAAGTTACAAAAGGTGAAAAAGTATTAAAAGCATTTAGAAGCGAAAAAGATGCCTCTAAATATGCTAAAGAGAATGGTCCAGGACTTGAAATCACTGAGAAATATTTTGAATCTAATGTAGACCAACAAGAGAAAGTTGTTCCTACATATTCTCAAAATACATTTTTTCCAAGGATGTATAGTGCGGATGAACCAAGTAAAATTCAAGGTTATAAGGATTGGTCTGGTTATGACCCAAATGAAGAAAGTGGTACTGAATTAGGAAATGATGAACAGCGACTACCAACATTTGGAGAAAACCTAAAATATTTTGGTAGTTACCAAGTTAATTGGATGTATTGGAGATATTTCATGTGGAATTTTGCAGGAAGACAAAATGATATTCAAGGACACAGTGGTGAAAGCTTGAGAGGTAATTGGGTTTCTGGTTTTAATGCAGTTGATAATGCGAGACTAGGAGAACAACAAGAGGCATTCTATACAAATGAAAATAAAGGATACAATACGTTTTTCTTCTTGCCTTTAATATTAGGATTTATTGGAATGATCTTTCATTTTTATAGAACACCGAAAGATGCTTTTGTTGTCTTTTTAGCATTCTTTTTTACTGGTATCGCAATCCTCATTTATTTAAATCAAAGAACATTTGAACCTAGAGAAAGGGATTATGCTTTTGCAGGTTCTTTTTATTTCTTTGCTATATGGATTGGAATGGGTGTATATGGTTTATATGAAGCGTTTACTAATTTCAGTAAAAATGAGTATAAGAAAATTGCACTGATTATTGGGGGAGGCTTATTGGTAGCTTTAATTTTAGATTCAAGTAGTGATGTTTCTATGCCAATGACACTTTCTTGGATTTATATTTCTGCAATTGGAATAGCTGCATTAGCGGTTATGACAGCGTTGAAAAAAATGTTTAAAAGCGAATCTCAAGGTGCGATTGTTGCAATTGGATTAGGCCTTTTTGTTCCAGTAATAATGGGGATGCAAGGTTGGGATGATCACGATAGAAGTTTAAAAACATCTGCTCGTGACTTAGCATATAATTATTTGGAATCTTGTACAAAAAACTCAATAATATTTACAAATGGAGATAATGACACTTTCCCTTTATGGTATATGCAAGAAGTTGAAGGTGTTAGAACAGATGTAAGAGTTTGTAATTTATCTTTAATGCAAACAGACTGGTATACGGATCAAATGAAAATGAAAGCATATGATTCAGATCCTTTACCAATTAAGTTCACGGAAGATCAAACTTTAATGTATGCAGGTTATACAGACCAAGTATTATTTACAGGGTTATTTGAATTGTTTTACATGAATGCTGGTGAACGTGTTATAAAAGAAGTGATAGCAATGCGTGTTAAAAACAATCAGGCAGCTCTAACAAATGCTTTGACAACTTTAAATACACAAACTAGTGCTATTGTTGGATCAGTTTCTACAGATCAAGCAAATGTTTCAGCTCGACTTGAACAATTAAAATCTATTTTAACAACTACTACAAAACCTAATTTAGAAGAAGAAGTGTATGCTAAATACCAAGCAGGTTTTGAATTGCTTTCGGGTGTTCAAAGTGGTTTAATTAAATTTGAAGAAGGCCAAGCTCAAAATTTCCAAAACTTATTATTAGAGTTTGAAAAACCTTGGGATTTTGTAAATATCGACGAAATGATGGCTTTTACAAGGGATGATAAAAACTTAATTTCTTACAGTGCTGAACAAATGGTTCGTTTCTTCCCTTCAACTGGTGTGATATTACCTGTTGAAAAAGATAATGCCGTGAAATCAGGAATTATTTCATCTTCTGAAAAATCTAAATGCTTCAGCGAATTACGTTTTAATTTTGAAACAAGAGGAATTACTCGTGAACAAGTGATGATGTTAGATGTTTTAGCAAACAACGATTGGAAAAGAGGAATATTCTTTTCTTCTCCAAGTGGATCGGATGTTTCAATGGCAATGTATAAACGTGGTTATTTGAAACAAAATGGGATGGCTTTCGAATTAACGCCAATTA
>CALPSU020000046.1 GCA_943326315.2 Chryseobacterium gleum | reverse complement strand
TATTCTTTGGTTCAACTATTATATACTTTGAATTTTCATTCTATTATTTCAGATAAGTATAAAGTAGAAATACTCAATTCAATAATATCCTTAAATAAAGAAGAACAAAATATACTTATAGATACTAAAGAAACGGCTAATCTTTTGTTAAATAAACTTCCAATTGTTTATAGTGTTTCAGCTATAAAAGCTGTATCCACTAGATTTTGTCAACAATTAAATGAAAATTCAAAAACGCTGTGTTGGCATAATGAATTCCCTGAATTAAATCATAACGAATTACAAGGTTGGGAACAAAAAGGAAATAATTTTTCGGTTATAATATTTAGAAATGATACGGACTATTTGAGAACTTCTAAAAGGATTGATATTTCAGCAGGAATTATTGGAGATCTAAATACACCAATAAAAGAAGTTTATTCTAAAGGAAATTCTCTTCTAGAAAAAATGCTCTATTTAATACATTGGGGAGATTGGGTTTCTTATTTTTTAGCAGAATTAAAAGAAGTTGACACAATGGATATTCGTGTAATTTCTTATCTAAAATGGGAATTGTCTAAAGTTAAAGAATATTAATCTCGTTTCTGACATGTCATATATTCATTTTTCTAAAGATAAACTACACAATCTTTCATTTTCACTTGAAAAAGAAATTTTGCAAGTCAACGCAGTAGGTGCATATTGTAGTTCATCTTTAATAAATTGCAATACAAGAAAATACCATGGATTACTTGTTGTTCCTCAACCTCAAATTGATGAAAGTAGATATGTTTTTCTATCTACATTAGATGAAACTATTGTTAAAAAGGATGAAAAATATCAATTAGGGACTCATTGTTATCCAAACACTTATTTCCCAAAAGGATATAATTTCATTGAGAATTTTACCTATGAAAAAGTTCCAAAATGGATTATTAGAGCGGATGATATATTGTTAAAAAAGGAAATTTTACTTGTAGAAGACGAAGAAACAGTCTTAATTCGATATACCATCATTGATTCAACTGCTCCATTTCAAATTCGATTCAGTCCCTTTACTTCGTTTCGAAATACGCATGAATTAAGTGAATCTTCACTAAAAAGTAATAAAAAATACGAAATAGTCACGAATGGGATAAAATTTAAAATGTACCCTGAATTTTCTAATTTGTATTTACAATTTTCACATAAAGTTGAATTTACACCTTCTCCTGATTGGCACTACAATAACGAGTATCCTAAAGAGAAAGAAAGAGGTTATCAATATAGTGAAGATCTATTCTGTCCAGGATATTTCATTACCTCTTTAAATAAAGGGGATCAAATTATTTTTTCTGCTAGCTTGTCAAAAGTAAGTCCTCGAAATTTAATTGCCCTTTTTGAAGAAGAATTACAAAAGCGGATTCTTTTAAAAAATTTTAACGATTGTCTTTTAAATGCTGCAAAACAATTCATTATAAAAACCAAAAATGGAATTGAAGTAAATGCAGGTTATCCTTGGTTTGGAAGATGGGGACGAGATACATTCATTTCTTTACCTGGTTTAACCCTTTCAATTGGTCAGCCTCAATTATGTAAAAAGGTTATTGACACGATGTTAAAAGATTTGAAAAATGGTCTTTTTCCAAATATAGGAAAGGGAAGTAATGCAGTTTATAATTCGGCAGATAGTTCATTGTGGTTTTTTTGGGCTTTACAACAATATGCAATCAGTACTAATACAGTTTCTGAAATTTGGAAAGAATATGGTTCAAAAATGAAATCAATTTTAGATAATTATTCAAAAGGAACACTACATTTCATCCACATGAAGGAAAATGGATTATTATTCGCAGGAGAAAAAGGGTTTGCTATCACTTGGATGGATGCTGTCGTAGATGGTGTACCTGTAACACCTAGAATTGGGATGACTGTTGAATTAAACGCATTATGGTATAATGCTATTTGTTTTTCATTAGAATCTGCAGAACACGCTAAAGATGAGTATTTTATATCTAAATGGGAACCGATTGCTCGTAAAATTGAAGTTTCATTTATTACCACTTTTTGGGATAAAGAAAGAGGGTATCTAGCTGATTGTGTAAATGAAAAAACAATGGATTGGTCATTTCGTCCAAACCAGATTTTCGCATTATCACTACCGTACTCACCTGTAAATGAATTTATTGGAAGAGAAATTTTAGAAAAAATAAAAGATAAATTATTAACACCAAGAGGATTAAGGACACTTTCGAGAGACGATAAAAATTACAAAGGAATTTACAAAGGAAATCAAAAAGAAAGAGATTTAGCTTATCATCAAGGTACTGTTTGGCCTTGGTTACTAGGACATTTCATTGAAGCTTGTTTAAAAACGTACAAAGAAAAAGCATTTTCATTTGTACAATTACAGTATAATAATTTTGAATCTACTATAACAGAATATGGCTTAGGAACAATTGCAGAAATTTACGATGGTGACAAACCGCATAGAGCAAAAGGCGCAATTTCTCAAGCTTGGAGTATAGCTGAGTTACTTCGAATAAGAAATATGATTTTCAATGAAAACATAGCAGATTCAAAAAAAATAAGAATTGCAAAAACTCTACAAAAAGGATAATGAATCAGGATAAATCTATACGTGTTTTAATGTTTGGATGGGAATTTCCACCTCAAATTTCTGGAGGATTAGGAACTGCTTGTCATGGTATTACTTCGAGTTTACTTCAGCAAAATGTGGATGTTTTATTTGTAGTTCCAAAATTATTTGGGAATGAAGATAAAAGGAAGTTTAGATTTATTAGTGCTTCTGAAACCAATATAAATTTCACAAAAAGCTATCTTAAAGAGTTACAAAATCGACTAAGTTATATTCAAGTATCATCCGCTATTATTCCGTATTTATCACCTGAAAAATATTCAAGTTATTCTACTAAAAAAGAGGAAAGTACAATTTCAAAAACACTAGATTCAACTTTTAATTTTGATTTTTCTGGATTATATGGTAAAGATCTAATGAAAGAAGTTGCACAATATGCTTTGATCGCTTCACAAATAGCAAGAGAAAATGATTTCGATGTAATTCATGCACACGATTGGTTAACTTTTCCAGCAGGAATAGAAGCAAAACAAATTAGTGGAAAACCTTTAATTATTCATATACATGCTACTGAATTTGATCGATCTGGAGAAAATATTAATCCATCTGTTTTTGAAATTGAAAAAAAAGGAATGCATGCTGCTGACAAAATAATTGCGGTTAGTGATTTTACAAAACAGATTTTAATTAATAAATATGGAATTTCAAAAGACAAAATTCATATAGTACATAATGGTGTAATTGTAAAACAAAAACACTTAGAAAATAAGTCTTTTCATAAAGTAAAAATGAAAAAAATAGTAACATTTCTAGGTAGAATTACTTTCCAAAAAGGACCAGATTATTTTGTTAAGGCTGCTAAAAAAGTTTTAGAAAAATATCCTGACACACATTTTGTAGTAGCTGGAAATGGAGACATGATGACCAAAACAATAAAACAAGTTGCAGAATTAAGATTAAGTTCCCGTTTTCATTTTACAGGTTTTTTAAAAGGTTTAGATACCGATAGAATGTATAAAATGAGTAGCGTATATGTAATGCCATCTGTTTCAGAACCTTTTGGAATTTCTCCTCTGGAAGCAATACGTTCAGGAGTTCCTGTTATTATTTCTAAACAATCAGGAGTGTCAGAAGTACTTACTAATGTTATAAAAATAGATTTTTGGGATATAGATGCTATGGCTGATGCAATTTGTGGACTATTAAATTATTCGGCTCTTTCTAAAACATTTTCGAGAGAAGGTATTAAAGAATTAGAACATTTAAAATGGGAAAAATCAACCAAAAAAATCAAAAACATTTATCGCTCTTTAATAATTCCACAATAAAAAAGATTAAAATGAAAAAAATATGCTTTTACTTTCAAGTACATCAACCCTTTAGACTTCGCCATTACCGATTTTTCGATATCGGGAAAGAGACTAACTATTTTGACAACAATAAAAATAGTTCTATAATGAAAAAGGTAGCAGAAAAAAGTTATTTACCAGCAAATCAAATCATACTTGATCTTATTAATCAATATGGGGATCGTTTTAAAGTAAGTTACTCAATTTCAGGCACTGCTTTAGATCAATTTGAATTGTATGCTCCTGAAGTATTAGAAAGTTTTCAAAAACTTGCTGCTACAGGTTGCGTGGAATTTTTAGCAGAAACATATTCTCATTCACTTTCTTCTCTAATAAGTCCAAGTGAATTTAAAAAACAAGTAAAAGATCATTCCGATAAAATTGAAACATTGTTTGGACAAAAGCCAACAGTTTTCAGAAACACTGAACTTATTTATTCTGATAAAATAGGATCTATGGTTAGTAGTCTAGGTTATAAAACAATGCTTTCTGAAGGAGCAGATCATATACTTGGTTGGAAAAGCTGTAACTATATGTATTATAGTTCAGAAAATCCAGATTTGAAATTGTTACTAAAAAATTATCGTTTAAGTGATGATATCGCATTCCGATTTTCACAATCAAGTTGGAATGGTTGGCCACTTACAGCAGAAAAATTTGTGAATTGGTTAAACGAAATACCAGAAGAAGATGAAATAGTAAATCTATTTATGGATTATGAAACCTTTGGAGAACACCAATGGAAAGAAACAGGGATTTTTAATTTTTTACGTTCTTTACCACATCATGTATTTTCTTCTTCATCCTTCAGTTTTGTAACACCTTCAGAGGCTTCAGAATTACTTCAACCTATTGCGAAAATATCTATGCCAAATCCAGTTTCTTGGGCAGATGAAGAAAGAGATTTATCGGCTTGGCTAGGAAATGATATTCAAGATGATGCCTTTGAATCGCTTTATTATTTAGAAGATAAGATGAAATCAATCACAGATAAAGATTTGATTAGTAATTGGCGTTATTTACAGACAAGTGATCATTTTTATTATATGTGTACCAAATTCTTTTCGGATGGGGATGTCCATAAATATTTTAATCCTTACAATTCACCTTATGAAGCATTTATTAATTACATGAATGTATTAAGTGATTTTGAAGAAAGAGTGAATTTACATACCTCTTACCCTCAGGTTTTGAGAGGAGAAATTACTGGTTCAAAAGCAACTAGTTTTTTCCATAAACAGGATGAGGTTTTTGGGATGGTATAAATACAATTTTAAAATTGAGCAAATGATTGAAAGTAATCTACTAATTCCGAATTATATATTTGAAGTAAGCTGGGAAGTTTGTAATAAAGTTGGAGGTATTCACACAGTAATAACTTCAAAAGCTTTAACAATGGTTAATGAATGGAGAAACAATATTATTATGATCGGTCCTGATACTTGGAAAGGAGAGGGCGAACATCCTGAATTTGTAGAAGATAAAACATTGTTTACTTCATGGCGAAAACATGTGGAGGATAAAGATCTAAAAATTAAGATTGGAAGATGGAAAATTACGGGAAATCCAATTGTAATTCTTGTTGATTTTACACATTATTTTCCTGAAAAAGATGAAATATTTAGAGACCTTTGGATAGATTATAAAGTAGATTCTCTTACTGGAGAATGGGATTATATCGAACCTGCTTTATTTGGATATGCTTCAGGAAAAGTAATAGAATGTTTTTACCATCATCACCTTACTTTTAGTGATAAAATTATTGCGCAATTTCACGAGTGGATCACTGGTGTTGGCTTATTATATTTAAATAAAAATGTTCCTCAAATAGGTACTGTTTTCACAACCCACGCAACAACCGTTGGGCGTTCAATAGCTGGAAACGGACTACCATTGTATAGTAAATTTGAATCTTATAATGCGGATATTGAAGCGAGACATTTTAACATTATTGCAAAGCATTCTCTTGAAAAAACAGCTGCTATATTTGCGGATTGTTTTACTACTGTTAGCAATATTACTGCAAAAGAATGTCTACAATTTCTTGGAAAAAAACCCGATGAAATTACACCCAATGGATTAGAAGAAATAATTGTTCCAGATGAGATATTATTTAAAGAAAAAAGAAAATTAGCTAGAAAAAAATTAGTTGAGGTCGCAACTTCTTTATTAGGTTATCCAATACCAGATGAAACATTGTTTATTTTAAAAAGTGGAAGGTACGAATTCCGAAATAAGGGGATTGATATTTATATCGATTCATTGGGAGAATTAAATCTGAAATCAGAATTACAAAAGACCTTAATTGCTTTTATTTTTGTTCCTGCCCATTCAACTGGTCCGCGCAAGGATTTATTGAGAGCAATGAATGAAAACATTCCAATTAATCAATCTGAAAACAAAATACTCACTCATTATTTACAAGGATCAGAATCAGATCTAATTCTAAATCGAATAAAGCAAAATGGATTAGAAAACAGCATGGAGAATAAGATTAAGGTAATTTTTACTCCAGTATACATGAATGGTTTGGATGGAATTTACAATTTAAATTATTATGATTTATTAGCCGGATTCGATATTTCGGCTTTTCCTTCCTATTATGAACCCTGGGGATACACACCTCTTGAAAGTTTGGCGTTTCATATCCCAACAATTACAACCAATCTTACGGGATTTGGGATGATTGTAAACTCGGAAACAAGTAATTTAGATAAGGGGATATTCATTATTAATAGAACGGATAATAATGATAAAGAAGCGATAAGTAACATTGCATCGATAATTTTAGAATTTTCCCAAAAAAATGAAAATCAGATAAAATTAATTCGTGAATCGGCTTTTCAATTATCAAAAACCGCATTGTGGAAAAAATATATTATTCATTATAAAGAGGCATATAATATCGCATTATTAAAAGCTAATAATAGATCAGAAGATTTTAATCATGAAGATAAAGTTCAAGCTATTTCAGGAAATGGCAGATTGAATTTAAACCAAAATACAACTCCAGTTTGGAGAAAACTTTTTGTTCAATTTCAGCTTCCTGAAGGGTTAAAAAAACTAGAAAATATAATTAATAATATATGGTGGACATGGAATTATGACGCAGAAAAACTTTTTGAAAGTATAAATTCTAAACTTTGGGAAGAGTATAATAAGAACCCGATTTTAATGCTTAACTCATTTCCACTTGAAGAATTACAAAAGTTAGAACAAAATTCGGAGTTTATTTCACAATTAAATATAATAAGCGAAAAATTTGAAAAATATCTTTCTCGTCCAATGGACTCGTCTCCTCAAATAGCTTATTTCTGTATGGAATATGGATTAACTTCAAATTTAAAATTATACTCAGGAGGTCTAGGAATATTAGCCGGTGATTACATTAAACAGGCTAGCGATAGTGGGGCAAATTTTATTGGAATTGGACTACTTTATAGAAATGGATATTTTAAACAAGAAATTTCATTGCATGGTGAACAATTAGATCAAGAAGAAGTTCAAAATTTTAATAGTTTACCTCTTTTTCCGGTTTATGACAACGAAGGTGAATGGCTTACAATATCTATTGCATTTCCAGGAAGAACACTTTTTGCAAAAATTTGGAAAATTGATGTTGGTAAAGTCCCTCTATATCTGCTCGATGCAGATATTTCAGAAAATCAGTCGGAAGATAGATTAATAACAAGCCAACTTTACGGTGGTAATTGGGAAAATAGATTAAAACAAGAATTATTAATTGGAATTGGTGGCATTAGATTATTGCGAAAATTAAAAATCTCACCAGATGTTTATCATTTTAATGAAGGTCATGTTTCTTTTGCAGGAATAGAACGTTTGTTAATCCTTATTCAAGAAGAAAATCTCTCTTTTGAAGAGGCTATTGAAGTTGTGAAATCTTCTACTTTATTTACAACTCACACCCCTGTGCCTGCTGGAAATGATGTTTTTAGTGAAGAATTAATGCGTACTTATTTATCTCATCACGCTAGTCTATTTAATGTAAATTGGTCACTTTTAATGGCATTAGGTAGAGTAAACGAAAATGATTCGAATGAAAAATTCTCAATGAATTTTCTTGCAGCAAGACTATCACAAGAGATTAATGCAGTAAGCCGAATTCATGAAAATGTATCTCGAAAAATATTTAAGCCACTTTGGGGAGGGTATTCTATGGAAGAATCACACATCGGACACGTTACAAATGGAGTACATTATGAAACATGGGCTTCGCTAGAACTTCAAAAATTAGTATCAAACAAGTTAGCAAAAAATGAAAAAAAAGATTCAATAAATTGGAATGAAATAAAAAAAATTGAAGATAAAGACATTTGGAATTTACATTGTAAACAAAAAAAATCTTTATTGGAAAAAATAAAAAAAAGTATAGAGTTAGAATCTACATTTCAATTTTTAAACGTTAATGATCTTTTAAGGCATATTGATACATATGATGAAAACACTTTAATTATTGGTTTTGCTAGAAGATTCGTAACTTATAAAAGATCGTCATTACTTTTTTCAAATCTTGAAAAACTTCAATCAATTATAAAAAATAGTAAATTCCCTATTCTATTTGTTTTTGCAGGAAAAGCTCATCCAAATGATAAAGATGGTCAAGATATGATTCGAAAAATAGTGGAAATTTCAAATCAAAAAAAATTCAGTGGACATGTTCTTTTTTTAGAAAACTACGATATTGAACTGGCTAAATACCTTGTTCAAGGAGTTGATGTTTGGTTGAATACTCCTGAAATGGAAATGGAAGCTTCTGGAACTAGTGGTATGAAAGCTGGAATGAATGGAGTACTTAACTTAAGTATGCCAGATGGATGGTGGGCAGAAGGGTATAATCAAAATATTGGATGGTCTCTAGTTGATTCAAAGTACAGAATAAATCACGATTTTCAAAATGAAGTAGATTCAGAAACACTATACCATATTTTAGAAAATGAAGTAATTCCAATGTATTCAGAAAGAAATAATGAAAATATTCCAGTAAAATGGGTCGAAAAAATGAAGAATTCTATTTCACAGATTACCCCTAAATTTAATACAGAGCGCATCCTTAAAGAATACATGGAAAAATATTATAAAAAACTTCAAATACAAAATAATAGGATAGTTAAAAATCAATATGAAGGAGCAAAAGAAATTGTTATATGGAAACACACAGTTATTAACTCTTGGAATAATATTAAAGTAATTTCAATGGATATTTTTGATACAGGGTATAAACTTTTGCCTATTGGTACAGATCTTACACCTCATATAGTCCTTGACCTGAACGGACTTTCTTCAGCCGAAATAGGTGTTGAATTGATATTAACAAATTCAATAAAAGGGGAGGAAAATTTTAATAAAATTATTTTCACGACTGAATTAATCCCAATAAAATCAGATGATCATCATGTAATTTATGAATGTAAAACTCCAATAAATCAAACAGGAACTTTCGAATATGGGTTCCGAATTTTCCCTAAAAATCAATTATTAACGTATAGACAGGATTTCCCTTTATTGAAATGGATTTGAAAAATAGTTTAATAACCAATATTTTGTTTTAAAAACAACACAACTATTCTTTCTGGAATTTCCGAATTTATAGTCAGTATTTTCCCTAGCAAATTTAATTAGGATAAAGAGTGGAATAAATGAGTGAATTCGGAACTAAAAGTGATAAATATTAGAGGCTAATAAAAATTAAATATTTTAAATTTCTAAATGTCAGGTAATTAACAATAAATAAAGCATGTTTTAAATTAATTCAATTTGTAGTTTCTAGTCGATATTTTAAAAAATGTAGTATTAAATCAGGATTAAAAAAAATGAAAAAAAATAGTAAACTAAAAATTGCGATAATTACTTCAGGTGGTGATGCACCAGGAATTAATGCTTGTATAAGGGCAATTGTGAAAACAGCACTTTATAATAAATTAAACATAGTTGGTATTCAACATGGGTTTGAAGGCTTAATTTCTGGAAATTTTATTGAAATAGATGAAAATATGGTTAGAAATATTATTTCATTAGGTGGAACCATTTTAAAATCTTCAAGAAGCGAAAAATTTAAGACTAAAGCAGGAAGAAGATTAGCTTATGAGAAAATAATAAAAGAGAAAATTGATTTTATAATTATTATTGGAGGAGATGGGTCTTTTCAGGGAGTAAAAGAATTTATAAAAGAATTCGACGTTAAATTTATAGGAATCCCTAAAACAATTGATAATGATATTTCTAATACAGATGTTTGCATTGGCTATGATACTGCCTTGAACACAGCCATGCAAGCAATTGATAAAATACAGGATACGGCCGGATCGCATGAACGTATTTTTATTGTAGAAGTAATGGGTAGAAATTCTGGCTTTATTGCTTTAGGTGCGGGTTTCGCAAATGGAGCTGATTCTCTATTAATTCCTGAAATCAAAAATGATATAATCAGTCTAGAGCATATTTTACAGAGAAAAAAAGTTGAAAATGATTCCTTTATTATAGTTGTAGCAGAGGGGGATGAAAATGGAGGAGCTATAAATTTACTTGAATCTTTAAAAAAAATATTACCAGAAGAAAATATAGGAATCTGTAAATTAGGACATATACAACGTGGTGGAAGTCCTTCAGCAGCAGATAGAATTTTAGCTTCAAAATTAGGCTTCATTTCCGTTGAAGCAATACTTAATGGAAAAATGAACTGTATGATAGGAGTTCAAAACGAAGTTATTTCTTATTCACCTTTTGATAAAATTTGCAAAAAATACGTTAGTATTAATTCAGAATTAACAAGAATGATTTCAGCTTTAACATATTCAATTTGAAGCAGTTTAATTTCTTAAAATAATCACAGTTAGTGTTGATTTATTTCATTTTTGAAGCATTATAGTTTGCAGAACTTTGTTTAATATTTTAAAATATAATATTAATTCAAAAAGAAAAAAATGAAAGTAAAAGATGTAATGACTGCTCGCTCATTAAAATTTTGTGGGCCTGAGTCGAAAGTTAAAGATGTAGCAAAAATAATGAAGGATGCAAATTGTGGAGCATTGCCTATAGTTGATGAACATCACAAAGTTTTAGGAATAATTACTGATCGTGACATCTGTTTATTATTAGCTAAAAAACAACCTTCCCCATTAGACCAATTAACGATTGGGGAATTAAAAAAATCGAAAGTATACACTGTAAGTATCACCGATGATTTATCAACGGTTTTACGATTAATGAGAACGCATCAAATCGGAAGAATACCAGTTGTTGATGATAAAGGTTTGTTAAAGGGTATTGTGTCATTGCATAACATTATTAATAAATCTATAAATAATGGACTTAATGAATTGTCAGAAATTTCTTATTCTGGAGAAAATTTATTGAAAACAATTCATGCAATAACTAATCGATATAATGGTGTTTCAAAAGAAAAAGTTTTAGAACACGCTTAGAGAATTATTTTACAATTTATAAAGAGGGGAGATAAAAAGATAGTATCTCTCCTACTTTGTTTTATTCAAAAAATAATGCTTTTAATTCAGTTGCCTCATGCGGATTCAATTTTCCTG
>CALPSU020000045.1 GCA_943326315.2 Chryseobacterium gleum | reverse complement strand
TTAAAAAAAGGTGATAAAAATTATAATGTTCTTTTGCTTAGAAAACGTTTGAATGTACTATTTCCTAAATTAAATGTTACAGATTCTATATTTGATCCTTCTTTAGAAAAAGTATTAAAAATAACCCAATCTAATTATGGATTAATTGATGACGGATTTGTCTATTTTAAGACTATTAAAGCTTTAAATGTATCTATTGATTTTAGAATTAAACAAATCAAATTGAATATGGAAAGATGGAGGTGGCTTCCGCGACGGTTACCCCAAAAGTATATTTTCGTTAATTCAGCAGGTTTTATTTTGAATGTAATTGAAAATGATAAGTCTGTTTTGGATATGAAAATAATAGTAGGAAAAACCACAAATAATACACCTATTTTTAGTGCCGATATGACCTATATCATTTTAAATCCATGGTGGGAAATACCTCAAAGTATTGCTTCAAAAGAAATAATACCTAAAATAAGAAATGATAAAAATTATCTTAAAAAAGAACATATTATTGTCCTTAGAAGCGAAACAGACGGCAAGATATCCTATCGATTTCGACAAAAACCTGGACCATGGAATGCTTTAGGTCAAATTAAATTTATTTTCCCGAACCCATACAATATCTATTTACACGATACCCCTTCTAAAAATTTATTTACGAAAAATGTAAGAACATTCAGTCATGGATGTATTAGGATTGAAAAACCACTTGAATTAGCAACCTATTTACTACAATATGATCCTTACTGGACAAGTGAAAACTTAATAAAAACAATCGAAGCTAAAAAAGAGAGAAAAATTGATTTAGATATTCCAGTAAAAGTGCATATATGTTATTTTACATCCTGGATTGATGAAGAAAATAATCCAAATTTCAGAGAAGATATTTATGGATATGATAAAGATTTAGAGCTGATTTTAACGAGAAATAAAGAGTGAAAATTTATCCTGACGATTTGATTAGTATCATCTATTTTTTTGATTCTTGACAATTTTATTTAAGTGAGATTCAAGGATCTTTGTCTGAAATAATAAGCAAATCATGGAAAAAGTAAGTAAAATAAATTTTATGGACAAAGCAATTAACGGATTACGAAAAGCAGCTGTAGAATTAGAGGAATTTAGAGTGCAACTATCACTTGGTAAAGCAGTTGCAATTGAGAAGTTTGAAGAATTAAAAAAGAAATTTCAGGAAGTTATTCACGATTCAATAAATAAGTTGAGAGAAGATAATATTAGTGCCTCAGAATTGATAATGAAATTTGAACAGGTTGAAAAATTTTTAGAAGAGGCAAAAGATGAAACTCTAGAAGCTTTTATTGAACAAAAAAAGAAAATTTTACCACTTGTAGAAGAAATTGAAGAAAGTCTTAAAAATACTGCTGTGGATAGAGATTTTTATATTAAGATAAATACGGAAATTGAAAAGTTTAAAATTAAATTAGAAATTCTATTTCTAAGATTTGAATTAGGAAAACTTACTGTAAAATCAGAATTTGAAAGTTTAAAGTTAGATTTCGCTAAAAAGGTAGATAAAATGAAAGTTAAATTTACGGAAGGAGATTCCCCATTCTCTAAAAATTGGAGTCACTTTTGCGACGATCTTTCGGAAGTTTACAAGCATCTAAAACAGGCGTTTACATTATCATAAGTCAAATTTTTAAAAGAATTTTACTTATCAGTTAATAATTATTTACCCCATTGAATTCCAATTTATTTCATGATTTCTTGGATGTGAAATTCAATAAATCTCTTAATCTAAAAACCAGCTTACAAATCTTTTTACTTACTGTTTCTGATTGAGATCAGACAGGTTATTTGTAGGGGTCATAACTATTTTTTTTAGGAACCTTTTCCTTTGTAGGAGATAAATAAAACATAAATTAAAATTATATAAATATGAAAACAGACTTAGAAATTCAAAGAGATGTTATTGAGGAACTTCAATTGGAATCTTACATTAAATCATCTGATATTGGCGTGTCTGTAAAAGACGGCGTGGTAACATTAACGGGTTTTGTAGATAGTTTTAGTAAAAAGAGATTAGCAGAAAGTATTGTCTTTCGTGTAGAGGGTGTTAAAGCTGTTGCGGAAGATATTATTGTTCGGTTTGATACAGATGAAAAAGTAACAGATCCAGAGATTGCACAATTAGTTGTTAAAGCGATACAATTTCAAAATAATCTTCCAGAAGAGCATGTGAAAGTGAAAGTAGAAAATGGTTGGGTTACAATCACTGGAGATGTCGATTGGAATTTTGAAAAAACAAATGTAAATATGGCTATAAAAAATATTCCTGGTGTTAAAGGACTTACGAATTCAGTTAATGTTACTATGAAAAGTAAAATGAATATTAGTACTATCAAGTGGGAGATTAATTCAGCTTTTCATAAAAATGCTTTAATAGATGCAAATAGCATCGTTATCAGTGGTGTTCGAAATAAAATAATTCTTAGAGGTCTTGTTCGATCGAATGTAGAAAAAGAAGTTGCAGAAAGAATCGCAGCCCAATCTCGAGGAGTACTTCTTGTGGATAACCGTCTGAAAGTAGTTGCTCCAAGATTAGAAGGTTTAAATTAATTACGTCATGTTTTTGTTTCTAACTACTACTATTTTATTTCAGATAATTGAATTTAAAACAATCTTAAAAATTTTATAATATGACTAAAGATTTCGAAATTCAAAAAGATATTATTGCTGAATTAAAATGGGAAACAAAAAGTAATTCCTTAGACATTGAAGTTTTTGTTAATAATGGATTAGTAACACTCAAAGGTTTTGTTGATTGTTATAGTAAAAAAAGATTAGCTGAGAATGTTGCATTTCGAATAGATGGTGTTAGAGCAGTTGTTGAAAGTATAATTGTTCGTTATGAAAACGATAAAAAAATTCCTGATTTAGATCTTGCGGAAGCAATTACAAAAGCTTTTCATTGGCATAATAAAATTCCAGAAGAAAAAATAAAAGTTCAAGTAGAAGATTCATGGGTGACTATTATTGGAGAAGTTGATTGGGTCTTTGAAAAGACATGTGTGAACAGGGTAATTGAATGTATTTCAGGAGTAAAGGGTGTGACAAATTTAATTAAGATTAACCCAAGAGCTAAAATTAATATCACCAATATAATTTTAGAAATTAAAGAAGCCTTTATTAAAAATAAAAATATCGACGAAAATAATATTCTAGTAAGTGGTATTGGAGCCACAGTTTTACTTAGAGGAATCGTTCGATCAGAGGAAGAAAAAAAAGAAGCAGCAAAAGTGGTATCTAATATTCAAGGGGTTTCATTTGTATGTAATCGCTTAAAATCACTACCTGAAAAATTATCAATCACGAATCAACGACAATCAGTATAATCTATAATCTCAGTCATTTAAAACGTTTAACCTAAGAGCTTACTTTGTATTACAATTAAATAAAATAATAATTTAAAAATTAACAAAATGAAAACAGATTTAGAAATTCAAAACGATGTAATCGACGAATTAAAATGGGAAACTTACTTAAAAGCATCTGACATAGGTGTTTCAGTAAAAAATGGAATTGTAACATTATCAGGTATGGTTGATCTTTATAGTAAAAAAAGAGCTGCAGAGCAGGCAGCTTACAGAGTAGATGGTGTTCAGGCAGTTGCAGAGGACATAATTGTTAAGTTTGGGCCCACATTCAAAAAAACCGATAGTGAGATTGCAGAAGCAGTAATTAATGCGATGAAATGGCATAGTATTATTCCTGAAGATAAAATCAAAATTAAAGTTGAAGATGGTTGGGTTACTGTTACTGGTGTTGTTGAATGGACGTATGAAAAAAATGCGGTGAAATATGCTATTGAAAATCTTTCTGGTGTAAAAGGAATCAATAATATGATTGCTATCAAACCAAAAATGAATGTAAATACTGCAACCGTTAAACAAAAAATCGAAGAAGCTTTTCGTCGTAATGCTACAATTGATTCAGATAATATTTTTGTAGAAAATAAAGGTAATAAAATTGTGTTGAAAGGTATCGTTCGTTCTTATGCAGAAAAAAATGATGCAGAACATGCATCTTGGAATGCTCCAGGTGTTACTGAAGTGGAAAACAAATTGGAAGTAGTTGTACCAGCTATTTATTAATCTTTTTGATTGTCGACTTTACTTATTTTTTTGCTGTTTTAGGCAGTTTAAAAAATATTTAAAAAAAGCTTCATTTGAAGTAATTAAAAAAGTTAAATAAAAGCACATTAATAATATATTATAATGAAAACAGATTCAGAAATTCAAAAAGATGTTTTGGAAGAAATCAAATGGGAGCCTTCGATAAAAAATTCAGACATAGGATTAGCGGTTACGAATGGAATTGTAACATTGACTGGGAGTGTAGATAGTTACGTCAAAAAGAAATTGGCGAAAGAAGCTGCACTAAGAGTTTTAGGTGTTAAAGCTGTTGCTGAAGATATTATTGTAAAACTCTCAAATACCAAAATTAAAACGGATACTGAAGTAGCTCAAGCGGTTGTAAATGCATTAAAATGGCATAGTTCAATTCAAGAAGATAGACTTAAAGTAACTGTAGAGAATTCTTGGGTAACAGTTGAAGGAGATGTTGATTGGGCATATGAACGCGAAGCGGTAGAAGATGTTATCGAAAATCTTATTGGGGTTAGAGGTGTTAGTAATTTGATCATTGTGAAAACAAAAGTGATGGCTAACGATGTAAAATCTAAGATTATGGCAGCTTTTCATCGTAATGCTACAATTGATGCAAACAATATTTCAGTGGAAACTGTTGGGAGTAGAGTCGTTTTAACGGGAACTGTTCGATCATTTGCAGAGAAAAAAGATGCGGAAGTTGCGGCTGGTAATGCTCCAGGAGTCGTAAACATATACAACCAATTAGAAGTTAAAATACCTGAATTAGTTCTGTAAACTATTAAATAGTTTGCAATTAATTCAAAAGAAACTTTTTGGCAAGTCGATTTTGTCAATGAGTAAATAAAACAAAAAGTTAAACAATTTAAAATTTAAAAATTATGTCATTATTAGCAACAAGAACAGGGAATTTATTTCCAAGAGTAGTTAACGATTTATTTGATATCAATCCTTTTTTTGGTTCAGATTTAATGGAGTCAACGTATGATTTTGCAATCAAGTCTCCTTCAGTGAATATTATCGAATCTAATAAAGATTTTAGAGTGGAATTAGCTGCTCCAGGATTTGAGAAAAAAGATTTCAAAGTTGAAATAGATAATAGACTGTTAACTATTAGTTCTGAAAAAGAACATGAAATGAATGAGGAGGATGAAAACTTTAGAAGAAGAGAATTTGCATATTCTAGTTTCTCTAGAACTTTTCAATTACCGGAAGAAGTATTAGCGGATAAAATTGAAGCTAAATACGAAGGTGGAATTTTATCATTGAAAATTCCTAAAAAAGAAACAACAATACTTAAAGCTAAAAAAGAAATAAAAATTTCTTAAAAGTTGGTTTAGTGGAAGAGCCAGCCGAATTAGGCTGGCTTTTTTTTTCAAAATAAAATTATCAAAATCATGAATTTAGAAACATTAATAAATACTTCAAAATTAACACCATCCGTTTCATTGATTATTTCAACTGAAAAAAGTTTTCCTCACTATTTGACGGATGAAAAGAGAACTCAGTCACTTTTGAAAACCATTAAAAATGAATTAATTGAAAAATTTACAGAAAATCAATCTAGTATCGTAATTTCTAAAATTGAAAAACTTATTTCATCTATTGATCATAAGCATTTATCCAAAGCGATTGCAATTTTTGCCTCGCCAGAGAAGGAAAGGTTAGTTTATTTACCTTTTTCAATAGAAGAAAAATTCATCATTGATTCTTCCTTTGAAGTTAGAGATTTGTTTTATTCCATCTACAAAAATGTGGACTATATGGTTGTTATGTTGGATAGCCATAAACCCGAAATATATTATGGATATAATACCGTTTTAGTGAAAGCAAAAGTTGATGAATTACCAACCAATGTGGAAGAAATGGGGAGAGATTATCCAACAAGAGTATCTAATTTTTCAGATCCAAATGAAATTAAAGAAATAGAACTAGATAAATATCTAAGAGAGATTGATCACGTAGTTTCCGAATTGATTTCAGAAATAGATTTACCCGTAATTATTTGTGGATCAAAAAGATCTATAGGCCATTTTAAGAAAATAACCAAAAACACGAAACACATTGAAGATTATGTCGAAGGCAATTATAATGAGGCTTCTAAGGAAGAAATTTATAAGGCTATTGAAGTTGTTATTTTTGAAAAAGGAGAAAAGAATCAAAAGGAATTGATGAATACATTGGAAGATGCAATGAGCGATAAAAAATGTGTTTATGGAATTAAAAATGTCTGGCGTGCTGCTGCAGAAAATAGGGGGGGGAAACTAATCGTTGAGAAAGATTATATATGTAAAGCCCTATTAGGAAGCGATGAATACAGTTTAATCACGGATAATATAGATGTTGAAAGATCCGATATTATTCAAGATGCTGTAGATGATGTAATTGAACGTGTTGTGAAAAGTGGAGGAGAAATATCTTTTGTAAATAACGGTAAACTAGGTGGCTATGATAAAATAGCCTTGGTGACTTATTATTAAATAAAATAAAAAATGAAATTTATAAAAATCTTAAAAATTGTATTAACGACACTCGGAGTACTTTTATTTATGTCGATTATTTTTGGATGGTATATTGGTTTTTTTATCACAATGAAAGTGAAAGAAAAAGAGGAGGGAGGCTATCGAGTTGTTGGTTTAAAATACACAGGCCCGTATTCAAAATCTGGAAAATTCATGAATGATGTTCAACAAAAGCTTAAAGATATGAGTATAACTTCAAATAAAGATTTTGGAATATACTACGATGATCCTGAAACTATTCCTGCTGAAAAATGCAGAAGTTTTGTTGGAAGTATATTGGAAGAAAAGGATTTTGATAAAATTCCTGAATTAATTTCTTCTGGTTTAAATGTAGATACGATTACAAAATCGAATGTTGTTTATACAGAATTCCCTTTGATAAATAACATGTCTTTTATGATGGGAGCTATGAAATCGTATCCAATAATTTCAAAATATATGAATGAGAAAGGATATAAAGCTACCCAATCAATGGAATTATACGATGTGCCAAATAAAAAAATAACTTATATAATGCAATATGATGAATAGAATATGGAAACGAAAAAAATACTTAGCATATTGTTTATTTTTTATGCGAGTCTAGCATTTTGTGCAAATTATTATATCAATGATGCTACATATAATACGAATGATATTTGGACAACTGCTATCGGCAACAATACAAACAATGGAGTTAATGGTAAATCTGCGGCAAAACCTATGTTAACATTTCGAGGTTTGTGGACTGCATTCGGTCCTTTTGCAAATGGAGATGTTATTTATGTGGATGCAGGAACTTATGTTAGTTCGGTAGGAGGAAGTTTAACTCAAAATTATGGATACGCAATAACTAAAAACATAACAATTAGAGGCGCTGGAGATACAAAAACAATTTTCGATAACAATTACTGCGGTATTGTAGGTAGCTTTTATTTCGCTACAATTTCTGGAACTACCGCTTGTGTTATTAGAGATATTCAATTTACAAAGTATTCATCCAATAGCGATGGACAAGCATTTGACATTTCAAATGCTACTGTAACTTTCACTAATGTATTAACGAATACAAATGGAGGATCTGCTAAATATGCAACAATTTCAATAGGAGCTGGTTCTAATGTTACGATTACTGGTGGCGGGCTAAATTGTGCTGGAGATATTGCACATGGTGCTTCTGGAGGAATTGATATTAAAGGAAATAATATTAATTTGAATATTTCAAATACATCTTTTATAGGCAATTATAAATCATCTTCAGCACAAATAGGAAATGGTGCATCTATTACAATGGTGACATGTAATAATGTCAATACAATAGTTAATATTAATAATTGCTTGTTTTCTGGATGTGCGATAGCCGATGATTTAGCCAGTGGCGGTACTTTCTTTCAAACTTCAGGGATTTTAAATGTTACAGATTGTATAATAGATGATTCTCAAACAGCGCAAGGTAGTTTGAAATACGGTGGAACAGGTTATTTTACTGGAGGAACAACTGTTTTTACAAGAGTTAAGGTCATTAATTGTACAAATAATGGGGCAAGTACATACGGAAATTTTGCTGTTACAGGCGGAAATTTAAAATTGAATAATTGTTATTTTACAGGAAACCGTTCGGATAGAGGCAATGATATCTTCTGCAATTCAGGAATTATTACTTCAACAAATACTTATTACGGATCAATACCTAGTCAAGCGGCAACCTTTGGTGGTACAATAACTTTAACGAATTGTAATATTCCTAGCGATTTATATTCATCTGGAACATTTTCAAGTAACAATCTTGCTTCTGCTGCTTTCGTAACACCTACAGTACCAACTTTTACAGGTGTTTGTGCTACTGGAGTAGTTTTACCGATCACTTTAAAAAGTTTTACAGGTCAAAATATAAATAAATACAATTTATTAGAATGGGTAACTTCTTCTGAAATCAACAATGATTATTTTATCGTTGAAAAGATTATTAGTGAAGAAAATGATTTTGAAACGATAGGAAATGTAAACGCTGCAGGTAATTCTTTCATTGATAATTGTTATATGTTTAACGATTGTCATTTTGAAAATAAAATTAATTATTACCGATTGAAACAAATTGATTTTGATGGAAAAATTACAAATTTGAGAACGATTTCGATAGACAATAGAGAGAAAGAAAAAAAGAAAATTACTAAGATGACAAATCTATTAGGAGAAGAGGTGAATGAAAATTATAGAGGTTTAATTATTATTCTTTTTTCTGATGGATCATCGCAAAAAGTATTGAGATAATAATTTGTTAAAATTTAAAATATATGGAAAGTAAAATTAAAATTAAGCGGTTTTATGAAGAGCTTGGTAAATTGTTATATGCGGTTGCGCTTGGAAATCAAAGAGTAAGAGAAGTTGAAGTGATTAAATTAAGAGAGTTTGTTTCGGATGAATTAGCAGATTTAAATCCCATGTATGATTCTTCTGGAATGAAGTATGCATTCTATACTATTTTTGAATTTAAAGATTGTATTGAAAATCATTTAAGTTTTGAAGAAGCCAGAGATTCATTTATGAATTTTTTAAGTGAGAATATAGATTATTTAGATCTCAGTCTAATTGAAAAAATAATTATTGGAATTGAAAAAATTGAAAATGCTTATAAAAAGAAAAGTAAAAAAGAAAAAGAAATAATTGAAAAAATTAAATTGGAAATTCATGAGATTTTCAAATTTAGATTAAACAATACTGAAGAAATATTATTCGTTTAATCGAAAGTATGTTATTAATTTTTAAAACAGTTAATTTGATTAACCACCTGTTCAACAGGTGGTTAAATTTAAATTGATTCTTGCTTTTCAATTTTCAAATTATCATTAAGAATAACCACTATATAATATACTGTGCAACTTAGGATTGCAGAGAAGAAACACCATACTGAAATTAGATAATTTTCATAGTAAAAAAGTGTTATTAAATAGGATATTAGAATTCCAAAACCTAAAAGTCTCATCCTTTTGATACTTGAAATTAATGGAGGTATAATTGTTACTGAAATATACAATACACTTAAAAAATAAAAAAAATATTTTCTATATCTGAAACTGTAATTAATGTGATGTTCCAAAATCTCAGATTTAATATTTTCAGTTGATAGTCGAATAGTCAATAAAATGGAAACTACTATTCCAATTACGGATAGTATATAAAGTATTTTTTTACGACTCTGTTTTTTTTCTAGAAATAAAATTGAAAGCGGAACCATAGAAGGCCAAACCACCTGGGCAAAGGTTAAATAGAGATAAGTATTCAACATATTCCATGAGGAGAAGGATTTATGTAAGAGTGATAACCATACGAATCCTTCAGTTAATTGTTGGAGAGCAAAAATAAATGGAATGCTAGCGAAAAATATTTGAGCTTTAGTTTTAGCTTTTTTTATTGCGGAAACGCCAATAACTGAAAGTACAAAACTGGATACAAAGCTCGCTTCAGGAGAAAAACACATAGAGTAGAAGTTTTTTTATAGCTAAAATCATATTTTTAATTACAATACAAATTTGCTCTATAATCCCATGCAATAAAATGATTTTATAAGCTGCTTTATATGATTATTATCAGATAATTACATATCTAAAATTAGTGTGTTTGTTTAATACAAATTGGAGGCATCTGATTTTAGTCATTTTAGTTTAAATGTTAAAAATGGATATTCGTAAAAAATTGTTTTAAGTTATTTACTTCAAAGAAGAATATGGTAAAAAATCAGGTTAAATCAAGTCGATTTGGGATGCTTGTACCATTATTTGGTACTGTTTTGTTTTTGATTTTTTATATAATTGGAGCATTTTTATATCCGGGTGGATCTCAAATTGATAAACATTCAAAGGGGTTTAGTTGGATGAATAATTATTGGTGTAATTTATTGGGTAGTTATGCAGTAAATGGACAATTAAATCCTGCTAGACCAATAGCTTTAATTGGAATGTTTGTTCTTTGCATTACAATTGCCTTTTTTTGGTATCTATTCCCAAACTATATTAAATACGATAAAAATAATAAGTTGGTAATTCAACTTTCTGGATCTTTGTCTATGTCTGTAGCAATGTTTGTTTTTACGGATTTACATGATAAAATTATTAATATGGCTGGTGTTCTAGGCTTCATCACAATATTAATATCCTTGTTTGGGCTTTATAAAATTAAATGGTTTGGAATGATGTTGTTAGGAAGTTTAAATTTGTTGCTTTTACTTTTGAATGGCTATGTTTATCAAGTAGATAGACTTGTTTATTATTTGCCAATGCTACAGAAAATTAGTTTTGGAACATATCTAATTTGGATCTGTATTCTTGATTTAAAGTTCTATTACACAGGGTCAATAAAGATTCCTCTTAGTTAAAGTAATACTTCAATTTAACTATAAGTTTAGACATCTTAATTTTAAACACTGATAATCATCATATTTAATTTTGTTCTGTCTCATTTTTATAAAAATGAAATTTAATTCTCTTTGTAGAAAATATTAATAGTTTAAAAAAAATAGTATGTCAAATTATATGTTGAAGGTAGATCAGATTTGTTATGATAATTATTACTTCGGAGGAATGCATTTTTTATGGTGGTTTGTTTGGTTAATTTTATTGTTTTGGATTTTTGTTATTCCTTTTGATATTCCTGGAGAAAGAAGATTGAAAAATTCTCCTATGGATATTTTAAAAAGAAGATTAGCTGCTGGTGAAATTACCAATGAGGAATTTTTAGAGAAAAAAGCAATTATTGAAAAGAATTAATTTTTTTGTTTAAAATAGATATTGTTCATCAACGTTTTAAAATATTTTTTTAGCTTATTTAATTAAAGTACTTTTTGGTATACTGATAAGCATCATATTACTTTCTGAGGAAAGTTTTACTTCGTTAATTCAACCGTCATGTTTAATTTATCGCCTTAAAAATCATTTTTATTTTACTGATATTTAATGT
>CALPSU020000044.1 GCA_943326315.2 Chryseobacterium gleum | reverse complement strand
TTTCCTATAAAGGTTATTTTTCAGATGAAACTGTTTTTGACGAAAGCGATGATCAAGGTGTAATTTTTGGCCTAGAATCTGTAATTAAAGGATGGACAGAAGGTATTCCTTATTTTAACGAAGGTGGCTCAGGGAAATTGTATATTCCTTCATCACTTGCTTATGGCACGAATGGAACAACTGGAATCCCTGCGAATTCTGTACTTATATTCGATATTAAACTTTTAGATGTTTATTAGAGAATTCTGTAACTTTTAAAATTAATTTCTATTCAGTATCAATTATTAATTCAGAAATAGAATCTTCCGTAAAGTATAAATTAGCTACTTCAAGTAACTCTGAAGCTGTCAGCTTATCTATCGATTCATAAATTTCTTGAATTGTATCAATTTGATTAAAAAGTAATAAGCTTTTACCTAAACCTAACATTAATCCAGAATTACTATCCATGCCAAGAGCTAAATGACCTTTCAATTGTTCTTTAGATGCAATTAATTGTTGTGTTCCTAACTTTTTTTCCCTTAATAATTTCAATTCTTTATAAACCAATTCCATTGATTTTTTAAGATATTTTTTATCTGTTCCAAAATAAACAGCCCAATAACCAGTATCAACGAATGTAGAATAAGTTGCTTCAATATTATAAGAATAACCATATTTTTCACGAATAGATAAGTTTAAACGAGAATTTAAAGCTGGTCCCCCTAAAATATTGGTTAACAATGTCATTGCTCTTCTAGAATCGTCAATATAACTTGGTGCAAAACCTCCAATTAAGGAATGTACTTGAAAATTAGATTCTTGATTTTTTATCTTAAATTGTGTCTTTCCAAAGAATTCATTTGTAATGATATCAACTGTTTTTTGTTGGCAACCAATAAAATCACTTTCAAGCATTTTCTCTAATTGCTTTCTAGGAATATCTCCAACAAACGATATTACCATATTATCAGCAGTAAAGAATCTGCTTACGTAGTTAAGTAAATGTTTTCTTCCGAAACTCTTTACACTTTCTTCAGTTCCTAAAATGTTATTTCCTAAAGCGTGCCCTTTAAATAAATTCGCCTCAAAATCATCGAAAATTTTCTCACTAGGACTATCTAGATATGAATTAATTTCATCTAAAATAATTTCTTTTTCTTTTTGAATTTCTTTAACGGGGAAAGATGAATTCAAAGTAATATCAGCTAATAATTCAGAAGCTCTTTTCGTGTGATTTTTTGTAAACGATGCGTAAATACAAATCTCTTCTTTACTTGTATAAGCATTTAATTCACCACCAACTGAATCTAAACGAGATAAAACGTGGAATGCTTTTCTTTTATTTGTCCCTTTAAAAATACAATGCTCTAAAAAGTGTGCTAAACCTTCCTCATCTGGATTTTCAAAACGTGATCCCGCCAAAATTGTTATACCCATGTGAGCAACTTGAGCCGCAGCATGTAAATAAACAACTCTTATTCCGTTTGATAATTGAAAAACCTCTGGTTTTATTTCGTACATCACTAATTATTAGGGATTTTTTCTATAAACTTTCCAATCGCCATTTTCATTTTCAAAAATGATTCGATCGTGTAATCTTGAGGGTCTACCTTGCCAAAACTCAACAACTCTTGGTTTCAACGTATATCCTCCCCAATGTGGAGGTCTAGGAACTTCGTTTGGGTACTTTAAAGAATACTCTTCTACTCTATTTTCAAGTAATTCTCTCTCACTTAAAACTTCACTCTGATTTGAAGCCCACGCTCCAATTTTACTTCCTCTTGGTCGAGAGTTGAAATAAGCATCACTTATTTCTGTGCTTACTTTTTCTACAGTACCTTCAATTCTCAATTGACGACCTTGACCAGCCCAAAAGAAAAGCATAGAAGCATTTTTATTTATTTCTAAATCTTGTCCTTTGTGACTATTATAATTTGTGTAAAAAATAAACTCCTCTTCAAAAAGCTCCTTCAAATATAAAATTCTAGAACTTGGTCTATTTTGAGAATCAACTGTAGCTAATACAAAAGCGTTTGGCTCTAGTTGACTAGAATCAAACGCTTCTTTATACCATTTATTAAATAATGTAAATGGCTCATCTCCAAAAAAACCTTCTAATTTACCGTGATCAAATTCACGATGATCATTTTTGATTTGTTCTAGAAAATCATCCATTTTTCTTTATTTATGTAATAACTATTCCTCCTCTGAATCTGAAAATGAATCTTCTAATTCACTATCATCATCAAAATCAACTTCTTCATTTTCATCAAAATCTGATCCAGGAGCCGAGTATACTTTTTTCCCAGAAGGAGTTTCAATAATTTGATCTTTTATTTCATCTAAAGGTCTTCGGCTAATTTCCTTATCCATTTCTTCTCTGTAAGGAAAAATATCTACAATTGGAGAAACAATAATAGATGGAATTAAATAATCAACCATTAAAGTAGAAAGACTTTCTTTTAATTTTTCAAAAGCATCTTTTACAGAATTTGCTGTTACTAAGAAGTTTTGAGCAACTTTCTTTTTCTTTTCTACATTTACATCGTCTCCTCCACCCTCACTTTCGAATGTGATTTTACATTTATACCATGTGTCACATTCTTCATAATGAAAAATATCGTGTATCTCAGTTCTACTAATACCTACAACATTGAATTCACCTCGAATGATTGTTCCTAATTCTTCGTAGATACGTGTCTCAGCATCTGTAAATGTCATCGCGCATAATAAGTATGGCTCAGAAACACGTTTAAATGTTCCGTTATCTAATTGTTTTGTGTATTTTACTTTTACTGTAAACCAATTATTCATTTTACTATTTTTTTTGATCTCAAACTAAATTTTAGATCGGGTTTTACAAAAAATAATCAATCAAAAATTTAGACTGATTACAATAATTTAATATGCTTTCGCAATAACAACTCTATATTTAGAAGGTTTACCTGTCACCATGCAAACACCATCTTCTTCATCCGCATCTAAAGGAATACAACGAATAGTTGCTTTTGTTTCTTCTTTAATTTTCTCTTCTGTTTCTGAAGTTCCATCCCAATGTACTAAAAAGAAACCTCCTTTACTTTCAATTTGCTCTTTAAATTCTGCATAGGTATCAACTTTATGCATGTTTTCAGAACGAAACTGATTTGCTTTTTCAAAAAGATTATCTTGAATTTCAGCTAATAACTCTTCAATGTATTCGTCTAAACCATCAAAATCAACTACTGATTTCTCTTTCGTATCACGACGAACTAATTCAACTTTACCATTTTCTAAATCTCTTGGGCCAATTGCTATTCTGACAGGAACACCTTTAGTTTCGTATTCTGCAAATTTCCATCCTGGACGTCTATTTTCATCGTCATCGTATTTAAAAGAAATCCCTAATGCTTTTAAGCTTGTAGTTAATTCTAATACTTTGGCTGAAATAACAGTAAGCTCGTCATCTGTTTTATGAATCGGAACAATTACAACCTGAATAGGTGCTAAGTTTGGAGGTAAAACTAAACCTTCGTCATCTGAATGAGTCATAATTAATGCTCCCATTAAACGAGTTGAAACTCCCCAAGAAGTGGCCCAAACATGATCTAATTTACCTTCTTTATCAGCAAATTTAACATCGAATGCTTTTGCGAAATTTTGTCCCAAAAAGTGAGATGTACCAGCTTGTAAAGCTTTGCCATCCTGCATCATAGCTTCGATACAATAGGTATCTTCAGCCCCAGCAAAACGTTCGCTTTCAGATTTTCTCCCTCTAATAACCGGCATTGCCATATATTCATTTGCAAACTCTGTATATACATCTAGCATTAATTCAGATTCTGCTATTGCTTCTTCTTTTGTCGCGTGTGCAGTATGACCTTCTTGCCATAAAAATTCGGATGTACGAAGAAACAAACGAGTTCTCATTTCCCAACGAACAACATTTGCCCATTGATTAATCAGAATAGGCAGATCTCTATAGGATTGTATCCAACCTTTATAAGTACTCCAAATAATTGCTTCACTTGTAGGCCGAACTATTAATTCTTCCGTTAGCTTAGCATCTGGATCAACTATCAATTTAGTTTTATCGTTTGGATCAGTTTTTAATCTATAATGTGTTACAACAGCACATTCTTTAGCGAAACCTTCAGCATTTTTCTCTTCTGCTTCAAAAAGACTTTTCGGAACAAATAGAGGGAAGTAAGCATTTTGATGTCCCGTTTCTTTAAACATTTTATCCAATTGTGCCTGAATTTTTTCCCAAATTGCATAGCCATATGGTTTGATTACCATACAACCTCTTACTCCTGAGTTTTCAGCTAAATCAGCTCTGTCCACAAGGTCATTATACCATTTTGAATAATCCTCTTTTCTTGTTGTGTATTTTTGCGCCATTCTATTTATAGTATTAAGGGATATCTTCCCTTAAATAAGTGCGTAAAGTTAGAAAATTCAAGAGAATAAACTTATACTTTATGATAGAGATTCAACAATATTTGAATAAATAAATAATTTTAAACTAATTCTCCTTTTAATCGCTTCAAAAAAGGAATTAATTTATCCATAGTCACATGTTCCATGATAATGATTTTATACCATTTAGGATTGTGATGATTATCTGGTACTAATCCAAATTCATTTGCTAATTCAGCAGATACATAATGAGCCTTAAGTGTGATGATATTTGAGTAAGGGTTTCTAAAATATTCAACTTTAATTTTATATAATTCATCACAAACGATTGTTGTTCTAACTTGAAGTGCATCAACTTTATCTACCCAACCTTTTGATCCGTAAGTAGATAATATCATCCAAATAGCAACTGCATTTGCCCCAGATCGGCTACCTATCAAAGTGCAATCTTCCCCTTCAACATAACTCGCTTCATTTGTAGTTGCGTAATGAATTAAATTTTTTCGAATAAGAAAAATTCCTGTACCATAAGGTGATTGAGCCATTTTATGCGCATCTAAAGTCACAGAGGAAACGTTTGGATTTGAAAAGTTTACTGTATTACAATCTGATTTTGAAAAAGGGTAGTAAAATCCTCCATAAGCACCATCGATATGAAGTTTAAAATCGCATTTTTGATTTTTCATTACCTCTACATAAATATCCACATTATCAACTGAACCAAACATTGTAGTCAACATGTTAGAGACTACAATGAAATATTTTATTCCTTCTGATTTTGCTTTATTTATTGTTTCTGAAACTGTTTCATAACTAATTTCTCTAGTCTCGAAATCTACAGCTACATTGAAAATTGAAATATTTAATAGGTTAGCTCCCTTCGCCATGGAATAATGACTATCTGCGCTGCACACGATCGCTATTTCATTGTTTTTAGCATTATTTTCCTTTTGAAAAAAATTCCTATATACCCAGATCGCCTGAATATTAGCTTCTGTTCCACCTGAAGCAACATATCCATCAAATTCTTCATCACCACCTTTTAAAATAGATTTAGAACAAATAGAAATAACATCCCTTTCAATAGATTGAGTTCCTTTAAAATAATTTTCAGAAATTCCAAGGGTATGGCATCCAATATGATTCGGATTATGTAACATTGCGGTTAAAAATGGAGCTTCACTTAAATCAAATTTGTCTTTATTAAATACTTTTTGATCCAAATAGGATGCTGGCAAACCTATAATTGACTGCTCGTGATAATTCACATTGCTTTCGAGCGCTGTAAAAATTTTATCATTAATCTCTTTTTGAGAAAGTTTAAGCCATTTCATATATATACTTTTTTAGCAAAATTAGTAAGTATAAATACTTTTTCACATGACCTAAATCACCCAAAATATAAAAAAAATCTATTTATTTTCTTGAATAAATCGCGATGGAGTTAATCCTGTATGTCGTTTAAAAGCGATATTAAATGCTGATTTAGATTTAAATCCAACCATATGACTTTGGGCTTCAATTGTGTAATTTGTATCTTTTAAAAGAACTTCTTTAGCTTCTTCAACCCTATATTCATTAATGAAATGAACGAAGCTTTTATCAAAATGCTGATTAATAATTTGGGATAAATATTTGCTATTCGTATTTAATTTTTTTGCCAGAGTATAGATGCTTAAATCTTGTTCCAAATAGGGCTTTTCTTTTTGCATCGTATTTATTAAATCTTCTTTGATTTTATTAAAAATTATAAGTTGTGATTCTGATAAGTTTTTATCTTTAATCACATCTAATTCAGGTTCATTCACATCTAAATCTTTAAAAACAACAACTTTTTGTTTCATAGCATTGTGACCTGTGTATATTATATAAAGTAAAATGGATAGATTAAAAATTATATTTGATAAATCATTTTTAAAATCATCTCTACATTCAAATTCAGTAAATTTAAACGTATTAAAACTCGAATACTTTAGTTTTGGAATGTAAAAAGTGTTTAAATTTATTTTTTTTATCTCATACCCACTCGCGTAAATCCCATCTGTAAAACCTATTATTTTTATTCGATCAGATGAATGCAGCCCATGATTAGATTTCGTCTTTATTTTTAACATTCCTAAATAGGACGAAACTTTATTAATATTTACTTTTCGTTCATTATTAAAACTATTAGACCCTAAAACACAAACGATTAGTAATACAAATCCAAAAACTAGTGTCTTAACCCAGGCCAAATCAATATCTTCAGAATATGAAAACGTTTGCTCTATTCTTTTCTTGTATAAATTATAACCTTTTAATGAAATGTAAACATAATAGATACTCTGAAAAAGAAAAACTACAATGAGTGAGAATAAACAAATTCCGGATAAAACATCAATATAGAATCTATTTTCAGTGATCAAAAATAACAATGAAAAAACAACTATTAATACACTAGATATAAGAGCTGGTAGTAAATGAAATATTGACTTACTATTTTCTTTGTAAGAAATCAATTTCCTAATATAAAGCCAAAGAAGCGGCGAAGCTAAAAGTATAAAGGGTACAATAAACATTATTATTATAATATTTATTGCCCTCCAATGCAATTTTAAATCAATTAAGAAAAACAATATTACAATTACCGAAAGACTTAATAAAAAAGAAATTAAGTATCGATTTTCAACTTTATATGATTTCTTTAAAGTACTTATTTGAAAAGCATAAAGCATTCCAACAAAACTTGTCAGAATGCTTAAAAGATTATATATAGAAAATTTTATTTCTAACACCCAATGCTGATTTCAATTAAAACAAACTTATCAAATATAACGCTTGATATTCTTAATGGTTGTTATTAATTAATATAAAGTCTAAATTACTTCAATAAAATTTTCAACTTTCTCTTTAATTATAGCAATATCAAGCACTTCTCTCATTGTTTTAACATAATGAAAAGTCAAACCTTTTAAATAAGATTCTTTAATCTCTTCAATGTCTTTTCTATTTTTTTCACAAAGTATTATTTCTTTTATACTAGCTCTTTTAGCTGCTAAAATTTTCTCTTTAATACCTCCAACAGGCAAAACATCTCCTCTAAGAGTAATTTCTCCTGTCATTGCTATATTATTTTTAACTTTTCTTTGAGAAAATAAAGATGCTAAAGAAGTTAACATCGTAACTCCTGCACTTGGACCATCTTTTGGTGTAGCACCTTCAGGTACATGAATATGAACATTGTAATTATCAAAAACTTCTTGGGTTAAATTAAACCAATGACTGTGAGCCTTCAAATATTCTAAAGCAATAACAGCTGATTCTTTCATTACGTCACCTAAATTCCCTGTTAGTGTAAGTTTCCCCTTTCCTTTAGTTATCGAAGATTCAATGAATAAAATATCTCCTCCTACACTTGTCCAAGCTAAACCTGTAACTACGCCAGCTACACTGTTATTATCATATTTTGTGCGACCTCTACCAGCACCTAGTATTGAGAATAAATCTTCTTTTGAGAGTTTTACTTTAAATTTTTCTTCCATAGCAATTTGCCTAGCTCTATTTCGAATTAGTTTTGCTACACTTTTATCTAATCCACGAACCCCAGATTCACTTGTATATTCTTCAATTAATATTTCGATTAATTTGGAATCTATTGAAAAATCAGATTTGGTAATTCCATGTTCTTCAATTTGTTTAGGAATTAAATGCCTTTTTGTAATTTCTATTTTCTCTTCAACAGTGTAACCATTTACTTCAATGATCTCCATACGATCTCTTAATGGACCTGGAATTGTAGATAAATTATTTGCTGTTGCAACAAACATTACTCGAGATAAATCAAATTCTGTTTCTACATAATTATCATAAAACTCAGTGTTTTGCTCTGGATCTAGAACTTCTAACATAGCTGAAGAAGGATCTCCATGATTACTACTTCCTAATTTATCAATTTCATCCAATACAAATACTGGATTTGAAATTTCTGCTTTTTTAATGTTTTGAATGATTCTTCCTGGCATTGCGCCAATATAAGTTTTTCTATGACCTCTAATTTCAGATTCGTCGTGTATACCACCTAACGACATTCTAATGTATTTTCTTCCAATTGCCTCTGCTATAGAACGTCCTAAAGATGTTTTACCAACTCCAGGAGGCCCGTAAAAACATAGAATTGGAGATTTCATATTCCCTTTTAATTTCAAAACAGCTAGATATTCTAGAATTCTTCTTTTGACATCTTCAAGTCCATAATGATCTCTATCTAGAATCTTTTCAGCACGTTTTAAATCTAATTTATCTGTTGAGTATTCTCCCCAAGGTAAATCCAAAATTAAATCTAAATAATTCAACTGAACAGAGTATTCTGCACCTTGAGGATTCATTCTCTTGAATCTATCTAACTCTTTATAAAACAGTTTAGAAACTTTTTCATTCCACTTTTTTAATTCTGCTCTTTTTTCAAAATCAGTTAAATCCTGATCTTGGGGATTATCTCCTAATTCTTCTTGAATCGCTTTTATTTCTTGATTTAAAAAATATTCTCGCTGTTGACGATCCATATCTTTTCTAACCTTCGTATTTATATTATTACGCATTTCCAACAACTGGATTTCAAGAGATAAATGCTCCATTACCATTGTAACGCGCTTTTTAATATTCATCTCCTCAAGCATTTCTTGCTTTTTCACTACGTCCGCATTCATATTGGATGAAATAAAATTTACAAGAAAAGTTGGACTTTCAATATTGCCAATTGCAAAAGAAGCTTCTGAAGGAATATTTGGACTGTCACGAATAATTTGTAATGCTAATTCTTTGATATTCGTAAACATCAATTCCAACTCTTTATTCTTTTTCGGTAATTTTTTCTCATCAATTATTCTTACTTGCGCATATAAATACGGCTCACTCTTCAATGGTGCAACCATCTCAAAACGACGCTTGCCTTGAATTATTACTGTTGTACTGCCATCGGGCATTTTTAACATCTTAATAATTTGGGCAACGGTACCAATAGAATATAAGTCGCTGAATTCAGGAGATTCTTCTTCTTGATTTTTTTGAGAAACTACACCAATAATTTTAGATCCTTTATTCGCATCTTGAATTAATTTTATAGATTTATCTCTACCAACAGTAATTGGAATAACTACACCTGGAAATAAAACATTATTTCTCAAAGGTAGAATTGGAAGCTCATCAGGATATTCCTGATTATTCATACTCTCCTCTTCGTCTGCTGTTATTAATGGAATAAATTCTGTTTCTGCTTCACTTGGTCTTTTCATTTGAAATAGTTTTTTATCAAAAATTTCACTCATAATATCGTTGTTCGTTTAAGTCAATGTGTCAGTTCGAAAAACAAGTTGAATAAGTCGTTTTTCTTTCCCTGCTTATTTTTCATTAGGAATCATATACTTTTCAATGTTCGTGCCATTCAAGTTTTCCCTGCTATTTTGTCACTTTAGTTTAAAGATTATGAAAAAATGAAAACTGACGTGTATTATATGTTTTCTTAAAAAGATGAGGGTAATGTTTTTTCATTTCAGTATTCATTAATTCAATTGGGACATCTTTAAAATCGCCATAGAAATGTAAATACTCCATGAATCTCTTATCTTTTTCAAATTCTTGAAACATAGAATCAGTATCCCCATCCCAATCTAATGGAGTTACATTGGCCATTCTACAAATATTTTTATCAAAAGTTGGAGTACATTTAATCCATTTATTCCCTAAAAAAAGTTCTGTGTATCCATGAAAAACAATTTCATTTTTCTGTAAATAATATGTGAGCTTCTCTACACCTATATGATTGGTAACAATGGCATACCCTAATCGCGAAGGAATTCCAAATCTTCTAGCGCAAGCAGCCAAGAGAGTTGACTTTTCAACACACCACGCCCTTTTTTTTGAAATAACCAGGCTTGCTCTTAAGCCATTTTCACTAATATCTAAATGGTATGGGTCATATAAAAATGAATCTCTCACTAAAAAATACAATTCGACTGCTATCTCTTTTTTTGATTTTGAATTGTCAATATGATTCAAAAAGGAATCGAATTTGGAATTATTAAAGTCAAGAAAATTAGTTTCAATTAAATACTCCTCCATTTTCAATACAGTTTAAAGTTTTTTAACTCAATTAAAATAGACTCTATATTTTGATTTTCCGGACTTAAAATAACCCTTGATTTAGAGTAATATTTTTCTCTAATTGAAATAGTATCATCTATATATTTTATTAATTCAGCTTTACTTTTACCTAATATTAAAGGTCGTTTTTCTCCTTCTAAAAATAATCTTTCAGCCAGAACATCACTAGAGTTCTTCAAATAAATTGTGAATCCAAGTTTATTTAAAAATTCCATATTATCATTAAAACAAGGCATCCCACCACCAGTGGAAAGAACAAAATGACTGTTAAAATCTAATTTTTCAATAAATTCAGTTTCTAGATTTCGAAAACTAGACTCCCCTATTTTCTCAAATAATTCAGAAATAGAATTTTTAGTTATTTTTTCAATTTCAAAATCAGAATCAATAAATGGAATAGACAATAGCTCTGAAATTTTTTTTCCAAGAGTTGTTTTACCCGACCCCATATACCCGATAAGAATAATTTTTTGCATCATCTAATGAAAAAGAAAATTTTATAAGCTCTCACAAATATAAGTTTATTTATGCAACCCAAATCCACCACCACCAATCGTCAATCGAATATAGGGACTTAACATTTGAGTAACATTCGGCGGACCAACAACAATATTTCTAGAATTTTGCCATTCATTCAAAGGTAGGTAAGCCAATACACCTAAATCAACACCCAGAACTAATCCTTCAATTTCATCTCCTGATTCAGACTCTTTACCTAAAGGGATTGTTTTTAAACTTGCCCCAATATCAAATAAAAGACCCTCTTCACTATAAGTTCTCTTTTCGGATGGATATATGGGAGCTTTATGATTAAAGTTAATATTTTTAGTATCACTAGAATTTTTTATTTCTAAAGCATAACCCGACAAGCCAATAGATGTATAAAAAAACATAAACATTTTTCTATCTTCATAAAATTTATATCCAAACTTCAAATAAGCACCACTCATAGAGAAATTAGCATGCCCTAATTCGGTTGAAGAAACTGGTGCAATAACATTAAATCCTCCTCCTCCAATAAAAAAACGACTTCTAATCATTCCGCCTTCTCCACCTATAATATAGGATATGTTTGAAGGAGAATAATCTGCACCTAAAACATCTGGCCTTCTTAAATAGTCTGAAATATTTTTTATTCTATAATATGAAGTTCCTATAAAGAAAGATCCAAAACCCCCAGATTTATATTTTAAGTTTTCATTACTTGTTTGAGCTCCAAGATTGAAAAAAAGGATTACTGAACACAACC
>CALPSU020000043.1 GCA_943326315.2 Chryseobacterium gleum | reverse complement strand
TATTCTAATATAAAATAGTATAAATGACCAATTCAACATCCTATTTATTTTTTACAGGAAAAGGAGGTGTGGGAAAAACATCGCTTGCCTGTGCAACAGCAATTGAATTGGCTGATTCAGGCAAAGTTGTTTTACTCGTAAGCACAGACCCAGCATCTAATTTAAAAGATGTGTTAGAAAGTCCTGTAGATGAGCGAATTAATCCTGTGAAAAAGGTTGAAAATCTTTTCGCAATCAATATTAATCCTGAAAATTCAGCAGAAGAATATAGAAATAGAGTAATTAAACCATTGGAAGGTATTGCTTCACAAGCCGAAATAAAGAAAATTAGAGAAGATCTTTCAGGAGCATGTACAACTGAGATCGCATCATTTGATGAATTTTCTCGTTTTGTATCGGGTGAAACAGAAAGTGAAAAATTTGATATTATTATTTTTGACACTGCACCAACTGGTCACACTTTAAGGTTGCTTGAACTTCCTGCTGCATGGTCTAGTTTCACTGAAGAAAATCCGGATGGAGCTTCATGTCTTGGTTCTACATCTGCACTTAAAAGTGGAAAAGAAAGATATCATGTTGTAGTAAATAGACTAAGAGATGCATCACTCACCACTTTTTATATTGTTGCAAGACCAGACAAAGCCTCATTAAAGGAAGCTTCCAGAACAAGCAATGAATTGATTGAACTCGGCATGAATAATCAGCGATTATATATAAATGGCGTTTTCAAAGCAATAGAAAAAAAAGATGTACTCGCTAACAAAATTGAAGCTATGGAAATGGCGCAACTCAATTCTATTCCTGATAATTTGAAGTTATTACCTTTAAATACGTTCCCGCTTTTACCTTATAATGTTTTAGGAAGTTCTAAACTCCGTTCACTTTTTAACACCGAATTACAAAAATCGATCTCCAAACAGTCAATAGCAAAATCAGTAATAACTACTCAAATTCTAAACAGCATTGATCAATTAACAGACGAACTTTGTAAGAATAAACAGCATGGGCTAATTATGACTATGGGGAAAGGTGGAGTTGGGAAAACGATTACTGCCACTGCAATTGCAGTATTACTTGCGAAAAAAGGGTTCGAGGTACTTTTAACTACCACAGATCCTGCAGCACATATTCAAGATTTTATTGATCAATTAGGAGAGCTTCCTGAAACTTTAAAAGTTGAACGAATAGATCCAAAAGTTGAAACCCAGCGTTATACTGATAAAATTTTAGAACATAAAGGACTAGGTCAATCTGAAGAAGCAAAAAAACTGATTTTAGAAGATTTAAAGTCTCCATGCACCGAAGAAGTTGCCGTTTTTCATGCTTTTTCAAAAGCTATAAGTATGGCAAAAAGAAAATTTGTAGTTATAGATACAGCTCCAACAGGGCATACATTGCTGTTATTGGATACTGTAGGTAGCTATCATCGTGATATTATGAGAAACAATCTAAATGCCGGACGACTTAAAACACCATATATGTCATTACAAGATAGTGATTTGTCAAAAATAATTTTAGTTTCTTTACCTGAAACGACACCTATGCGAGAAGCAGCTTCTTTACAAGAAGATTTAAAAAGGGCAGGAATTATACCATATGCCTGGCTGATAAATCAAAGTCTTTCCATGCTTTCCGGGATTTCAGACCCTTTATTAAAAAGTAGAGCAAATGCAGAAATAGAAGTCATCAATACTATTAAATTAAATTATTCAAAAAGAACTTTTGGCATTCCATTTATTGCAGAAAATAAATTACTACCTGCACTTTTAGGAGAATATTTAAACACTAAAGCTGACTTGAAATCAAAAAAGAAATTCTGTTTATAACAAAAAGAAATTAAGCGAATTTACGAATCAAAATAAAAAGAGAATTTGTACTTATATTTGAGTTGTATTTTTAATTAAAAATTTATTGGTGGTTTTTAGAAAAACTAGGTCAATTAATAAAATGTTATAAGAAACAAAATTTATTCCATGAAAATAACAACTATTTACAAAAAATATTTATTTCATATTCTAATTTTTATGACTACAATTTCTTCGAATGCACAGACATTAAAAACAGTTCAGAATGTAGATTTAAATAAATACTCAGGCAAATGGTATGAAATTGCTTCCTACCCTCAACGATTTCAAAAAGGATGTCATTGCACAACAGCTGAATACACTTTGAGTGAAAAAGGGTATGTTATAGTAATAAATAGATGTAAAAAAGATAGTATCAATGGAAAACAAACCTTCATACAGGGTAAAGCTTTCGTTGTTAAGAATTCAGGTAATGCAAAATTAAAAGTTCAATTTTTTTGGCCATTCACTGGCAAATACTGGATAATTGATTTAGCAGATGATTATAGCTATGCTGTTGTAAGTCATCCTAATAAAAAATATTTGTGGATTTTATCAAGAACTCCAAAAATGGAAGATACTATTTACCAAAATATATTATCACGTTTGAATGAAAAAGGATTTGATCTTTCAAAACTTCAAATTACTAAACAATTTTGAAGTTTATAACTATACAAAACACGTTTAAAAATATTATCAAACATTAATAAAATCAAGAATTAAAACTATGTCAACAATTTTAATAACTGGTGGTACAGGGGTTATCGGTAAAAATCTTTCCGAAAAATTAACCGAAAAAGGATATACAGTTGCAATTTTGAGTAGAACAAGTAGTCAAGATAAAAAAATACGAACATATGCTTGGGACATTGACAAAAATGAAATTGAAAAGGAAGCAATTGAAACAGCCGACTACATTATTCATTTGGCAGGTGCGAACATAGGTGAAAAAAGATGGACAGCTAAAAGAAGAAAACTAATTCTAGACAGTCGTACAAAAACTGGAGAGTTTATTTTTAAAGAAATAACAGAAAATAAAAATAAACTGAAAGCATTTATATCAGCATCTGCAGTTGGATATTATGGTTCCATAACAACAGATAAAATATTTTCTGAAACAGATAAACCTTCCAACGATTTTTTAGGTGAGGTTTGTGAAGAATGGGAGAAAACAGCAGACAATTTTGAAAAATTAGGAATAAGAACTGTAAAAATAAGGACTGGAATTGTGTTAACGGAAGAAGGAGGTGCATTAGCGAAAATGGTAACTCCCATAAAATTCGGATTTGGCTCTGCAATTGGAAACGGCAGACAATTTATGCCTTGGATTCACATAGATGACTTATGCGATATATATATTAAAGCAATTGAAGACATTCAAATGAATGGAGCTTATAATGCCGTATCTCCTAATCACACAACAAACAAAGATTTTACTAAAACAGTAGCTTTAGTTCTTAATAAACCATTTTGGTTTCCAAATGTTCCTGCACTGCTATTGAAAATTATTTTTGGTAAAATGTCTGATATTATATTAAATGGAAGTAGAGTTTCCTCTGAAAAAATTATAAAAACTGGTTTTCAATTTAAGTTTCCGAATCTTGAGAATGCACTTACAGATTTACTAATTAAAAAATCAAATTCAAAAAAAATCATTAAATAAATTTTAAAAATTTTAGTTTTAAAAACTTTGAAATAATCGTAAAAAAATAGAATGAACCCAAAAGTAGATAATTATATAATTAAAGCTAAAAAGTGGCAAGAAGAACTTTCCCTTCTAAGAAAAATATTACTGGTTTGTGGCTTAAGCGAAGAATTAAAATGGGGCGTTCCATGTTATGAATTTGATAAAAGAAATATAGTATTAATTCATGCATTTAAAGACTATTGTGCACTCCTATTTCACAAAGGTGTTTTACTAAATGATTTGGATGGAATTCTAATAAAACAAACAGAAAATGTACAATCAGGTCGTCAAATACGATTTACAAATAGTAAAGATATAATTGAAAAAGAAACTATCCTTAAAGCGTATATCTTTGAAGCAATTGAATTAGAAAAATTGGGCTTGAAAGTAGAAATGAAAAAGACAGAAGATTTCCATGTTCCTGAAGAATTTCAACATATGTTAGATGAAAATTCAGAATTGAAAACTTCTTTTGAAGCATTAACACCTGGTCGGCAAAAAGGATATTTACTTCATTTTTCTGGTGCTAAACAATCTAAAACCCGAGAATCCAGAATTAATGAAAGCCTTTCGAAAATTTTCAAAGGAAAAGGATTACATGATTGCACATGTGGACTTTCGAAAAGAATGCCAAATTGCGATGGTTCCCATAAGATATTAATCTAGAGAAAATAATTTTAGTATTAAAAATATTGAATTTCAATTTAAAAAATAAAGTATTATTAATAGATGAACAAAATTAAATTTAGAAACTCACTATTAATAAATGAAAACCGATTAATTGATTTTTTTAAAAAAATATCATTTCCTAAAAGATAAATGAAAAACATAGAGAAACTATTATATACAAAACTGAAGATTAAGAAATAAAAGAATCTCGAAAAAAAAATGGCTGTAATAAAAAAAACAAATTCTGACAAAATAGTATTATTGATTGGTCGAGATAATTGGCAAATGGATGATTCTTTGAATCACATTTTATTGAAAAATTTTAAAAAAAACAATCTAAAGATAATTTGGGAGGATCCTGCAGGAAAATTAATATACAAGCTACGCAGAATTGAAAATAAAATCAATTGGTTACCAAATATATGTAAAAGAATAAATTTAAGATTTACTCAAATTTTATTCGGAATTTTTAAATGGGATTACTTTATATATTTAAAAAATCAAAAAAATCATTCCATTGAATTAAGAAGTGAAAAATTAAAAAAAGCCATACTAAAACTAGGAGAAAATAAAGAAATAATTATTCTTTCAAGATCTTCTGGAGGTAGAATATCATCTCTAATAGCTGATGAATTAAATATAAAACATTTGATTTGTATCTCATATCCTTTTAAAAATCCAGAAATGGAAATAGAACCTTCCAGATACCTACATTTGGAAAAATTACAAACTAATACATTGATAATCCAAGGAGTTAATGATGAGTATGGAGGAATAGAAATAACTGAAAAATATATATTTAGTCCGAAAATAAAACTTCTCTTTGTGGAAGGTGATCACGAATTTAAAATTAACGATTTGGATTGGGAAAAAGTCCTTAATAAAATTAACGAAATCATTAATTAAAAAAAATGAAGACAATAAAGTCTACACAAAATATGGTAAACCAGAGTTTTTTTTTGAAATTAAACGAAATTGAATAACTCAAATTAATTAAACTGGCAATATTTCCATTTTAGATTTCCTATTTTTTTCGCCTAAAACTGCTTTTAATTCATCGATATAAACTACTTCTTTCTGAATTAATAGACTTGCTAATATGTCTAATTTTTCTCTATTTTTCTCTAAAATAACCTTTGAAGATTGATGTGCTTTTTCTACAATTTTACGAACCTCATCGTCGATCATTTTTGCAGTATCCTCACTAAAAGGCTTCTGAAAAGAATTTTCATATATTCCTGTTGAATCGTAAAAGCTTATGTTTCCGATTTTATCACTAAAACCTAATTGAGCCACCATTGAATATGCCTGTTTTGTAACTTTTTCTAAATCATCAAGCGCTCCGGATGATATATCGTTGAATACAATTTCTTCAGCCGTTCGCCCTGCTAAAGTTGCGCACAGAATATCGTAAAACTGAGATCGGGTTGTAATTTGTCTTTCTTCCGGAAGATACCATGTTCCCCCAAGAGATCTTCCATGTGGAATGATTGAAACTTTCATCAACGGATCGACATTTTCTAACATCCAACTTACAACAGCATGACCAGCTTCATGGTATGCAATTATTTTTTTCTCACTTGGAGATATTATTTTACTCTTCTTTTCTAATCCTGTAATTATTCGTTCAATAGCATCAAAAAAATCTTGCTGTTCAACAACCTTTTTCTTTTTTCTTGCAGCAATTAAAGCCGCTTCATTACAAACATTGGCAATATCAGCTCCTGAAAAACCAGGCGTTTGAGAAGCAAGACTTTCTGCTTCGACCTTTTTCTCCAAAGTAAGAGGTTTTAAATGAACGTTAAAAATAGCCAACCTCTCTTGTTTATTAGGAAGATCTAGATGAATATGTCTATCAAAACGACCTGGCCTAAGTAGTGCTGGGTCTAAAATATCACCTCGATTTGTAGCTGCTAATACAATTAATCCACTTGTAGGATCGAAACCGTCCATTTCTGCTAAAAGCTGATTTAATGTACTATCTCTTTCGTCGTTGACTTGAATAGATTGAATCTTTCCTCTAACCCTACCTATTGTGTCTATTTCATCTATAAAAATAATACTAGGCAATGATTTTTTAGCTTTATCAAACAAATCTCTCACCCTTGAAGCTCCTACCCCAACAAACATCTCAATAAATTCTGGTCCAGATAGAGAGAAAAATGGAACACCTGCTTCGCCAGCAATAGCTTTTGCTAAAAGTGTTTTACCTGTCCCGGGAGCCCCCACTAAAAGTATACCTTTCGGGATTTTAGCACCTAGTTTTGTAAAGGTTTCAGGATGTTTCAAAAATTCTACTATTTCCATTATTTCCACTTTAGCTTCTTCATAACCTGCAACATCATTAAAAGTTATTTTTTCAATAGTCCCTGTATCAAATAATCGTGGGTTTGATTTTCCAAAATCAAACATACCTCCAGATCTACTAGCAATTCTATTCATAATGAAAAACCAGAAAAAACCTAATAAAATCAAAGGCACTAACCAATTTAAAAGTGTGCTAAACCAACTATTTTCTCTAGTCATATATTGAATTGAAATCTTTTCACTTTCTTTAAATTTTGACTGTAATTCAGACATTTGGCTTTCAAAAACTTCAACAGAACCAATCCTAAATGTATAATGTGGCCCTTTATTTAAATTACCAAAATAATCCTTCGCTACTTTCTTATATTTTTCATTTTTAAGACTTCCTTTCTTTATATAAACTTCTACTATTTCTTTGTTTATTATATTCACTTTTGCTATGTCATGATTTAATAGCATTTCTTTTTGAAATTTTTGTAAAGTAATCTCTTCAATATTTGAAGGAGTCTTTGAATAAAGAAAGATTATTAGAATAATAAGAAGTATCAAAATATTTGTCCAACTAAAATTAAAGGAACCTTTTTCCTTATCGCTATTTGAAGTATTTTTCCTTTCGATGATTTTCTTGAAAGTTGCCATAAAATCGTTTTTAATTAGAATTAATTAAATGTTATTGTTGTTTATTTTTTTATTTACTTTTTTAACAGTATCTATAATATTCGTTTTTAAGTCTGAAATAGTAAACGAATTATTATAAACACTACACCCCTTTATTCCGATCAATAGAATAACAATAACCCAAAAAATAAAAACACTATTCGTATTCCTCATGCTTCTTAAATTTTCAAAACTGACTAATAAAAAATTTGAATAAAAGTCTAGAATAAAAACCATCTGCAAAATGAGTCCTGTCACATATTAAAATGACATTATTCCATTTTAATTAATCACTTCTATTTTTAATTTTGATACTGTTAAAACCTGAGTAAAATCATTTTATTAGAGTTAATTGAAACTTAAATTTGACCTAAAATCAGAACATTTTGAAGTCATTTTTAAGTTTCCCTATTCGGGCCAAAATACTCTTATACTTTTTATGTGCAATTTCATTTAATGTTTATTGCCAATCCCCTATTGAAACAGAAAATTCAATAACACTTGTTAACTCAATACTTAACGATGGTTCGAAAATTTGGGGAATATTACAAAAAGAAGATGATTTTGAAATATTAGTATTTGATTTTAATCTTGGTGAAATTAAAATCCTTAAAAAAAATATAGAGAGCTTAGAAAAAGAAAAAATAGAATCAGCCGTAATTATTGAAACTGAAAATAATTTTTCCTACTTCGGTTTTATTGTTGGTGTATCGTCCAAATCTTTAGTGATGAAAACAAAGTTATTGGATACTATTAATATTCAATCAAATACGATTTCAAAAATCACTCTTTCAGATGAATTTGTAAATAAAAATGGAAAGAATTGGTTTTCTAACCCCAATGATACTCGTTACTTTTTCGCTCCAAGTGCTATCCCATTAAAAAAGAAAGAAGGCTACTATCAAAATGCATATTTATTAGCAAATTCGGTAAGTTTTGGATTAACAGATAAAATAACAATTGGTGGAGGAGTTGTTATCCCATTACTATTTTACATTACCCCGAAAATATCCTATCAAGTTAATAAAAAATTATATGTTGGTGCAGGAATTTTATTTACCCAATCGTTCATCTCAACATTTAACTTAAGTGCTGGAATTGGGTATGGATTAATTACTGCTGGTAATAGGGAACACAATTTAACACTCGGCTTAGGTTACGGCTATGCAAAATTCGACACAACTTATAGAGCAACACCAATGCCAATTATTACCATAAATGGAATGACTAGAATCCGAAAAAGACTTTCATTAGTAACTGAAAACTGGTTAATTCCTCGTGCAAATTACAACATAGAACAGACAGCTTACGAGCCAAATGGAATGCCTTATACAGAGTCTATTTCTGTTAAAAAAGATTTTTACACGTTAGCAACTTCCTTAGGTTTAAGAGTCATGCCAAATATAAAAACTAGTATTGATTTTTCAGTAGTAGGCATTCGTGCAAACCCAAATTCAAATTACATATTTATCCCCTATTTAGATTTTGTATATAAATTTTAACACACTTATTAATTGAATAATAATGAATTTTAAAAATAACATATAATATGAATCAGACACATTTACATCTTTTAATTAACCATCTCCCTATTTTTGGATCTATATTAGGGAGCATTGTTTTGACGCAAGCAATTTGGACCAAAAATGACCAAACAAAAATCGCAGCTTATAATCTTTTTATTATTTCGTCTGTAGGCGCGATCATAACATTTATAACTGGTGAATCTGCTGAAGAAACTGTTGAAAACATGACTGGTATTTTAAAAAGTTCTATATCAAGTCATGCAGAATTTGCAGTTTTTGCATTAGCATCCTTAATTATTTTAGGGATAGCATCAATCGGTGGGATTTTCATGACATTAGGGAAATCATCTAATGCAAATTCCCTTTCTAAAGTAATATTAATTATTTCGGTAATTAGCTTTTTACTAGCTGCAAGAACTGGATATTTAGGCGGAAAAATTAGACATACTGAAATAAATTCATCCAATAATTATTTTCATCAACTTCGACCTAAACACAATTCAATCGAAAATGATCTAGATTGATATTTTAATTCATTTTAAAAACCTTCATCGAATACTAAAAAGTAAAAAAACAAATTTAAAACAAGAGGTCCCTATGAAATTTATAAAGCAATTTTCAGAAATTAGAATTCAAGACATCCCTCTTGTAGGAGGAAAAAATGCATCATTAGGTGAAATGTATTGCACCCTTAATTCTAAAGGGATATTTATTCCTGAAGGATTTGCAATTACTTCAGAAGGTTATTGGAAATTCTTAAATGAGAATAATTTAGTTCCAAAGTTAACGCTCGTTTTATCTGAACTAGATTTAGTAACATTCAAAAATCTTTCAGAAGTAGGATTAAATGCACGAAAATTATTTCATAATTCGACTTTCCCTGAAGAACTAAAAAATGAAATACTAGAAACATATAAAACTTTCAATAAAAAAATAGGTGCAACTAAATCTGTAGTAGTCAGAAGCAGTGCTACCGCAGAAGATTTACCAAATGCTAGTTTTGCAGGGCAGCAAGAAACGTATCTGAATGTATTGGGTGAAGAAAATTTGATAAAAGCATGCCAAAAATGTTATGCTTCACTTTTTACAGATAGAGCAATTAAATATAGAATTGATAATGGTTTTGATCATTTGAAGGTTGCTTTATCCATTGGAATTCAAACAATGATTCGTTCCGACTTAGCATGTTCAGGCGTTATGTTTACGTTAGACCCAGATTCAGGATTTGAAAATACAGTTGTAATATCAGGAGCATGGGGGTTAGGTGAAAATGTGGTCCAAGGTATTGTAAATACAGATGAATTCATAGTATTCAAACCATTTTTAAATACAGTATCTCAACCAATAATATCACATAAATTAGGAAGCAAACTAAAAACGATGGTTTATTCTAATATTGGAATAAATGAAATATTAAAACCAGAAGAAGCAGTTAAAAACATTGATACAACATTAGAAAATAGAACTAAATATATATTAAAAGATTCTGAAATAGTCCAATTAGCAAAATGGGCTTGTGTTATACAAGAACATTACAAATGTCATATGGATATCGAATGGGCAAAAGATGGAGAAAACGAAAATATATATATTGTACAAGCAAGACCAGAAACTAGTAGCCAGAACAAAAATAAAATCCTATATAAGAATTATAAACTTCTTGAAATCGGAAATGAATTATGTAAAGGTGAAGGCTTAGGGAATAAAATAGTTTCTGGAAAAGCAAGGATATTGAACTCACCAAGTGAAATACTAAAATTAAACGAAGGCGAAATATTAGTTACCGAATTTACCGACCCTGATTGGGATCCTGTTCTAAAAAAAGCAACAGCTATTATCACAAATCAAGGAGGTAGAACTTCACATGCCGCGATTGTAGCAAGAGAACTTGGGGCAATAGCCGTTGTTGGAACAAATACAGGAACAAAAAACATTAAGGATGGACAAATTATTACGGTTTCTACTTCGCAAGGAGATGTCGGTGTAGTTTATGATGGGATCTTAAAATGGAAAGAAGAAGAAATTGATATTTCAGTAATCCCAAAAACAAAAACAAAAGTAATGTTGATATTAGCGCATCCAGACGAAGCTTTTAAGTATTCACAATTGCCTAACGATGGTATAGGATTATTAAGGATGGAATTTATCATAAGTAATTCTATTGGAATACATCCTATGGCGCTCAAAAACTTCGATACACTTTCTGATCTTTCAGCGAAAGAAACGATAAGAGCCATTACACATCAATTTAATAATAAAGAAGATTATTTCATTCAAAAACTAGCTGAATCAACCGCAAAAATGGCCGCAGCATTTTATCCTAAGGATGTAATTGTTCGAATGAGTGATTTCAAATCGAATGAATATGCTGGTCTTCTTGGAGGAAAACAATTTGAACCCGAAGAAGAAAATCCAATGATTGGATTTAGAGGAGCTTCTCGATATTACCACCCTCTTTACAAAGATGCTTTTATTATGGAATGTAAAGCTATGAAAATGGTGAGAAAGGAAATGGGGTTAACCAATGTGAAACTTATGATTCCTTTTTGTAGAACAATCCAGGAAGCTTCGAAAGTAATTGAAATAATGAAAGAATGTGGATTAGAACGAAAACAAAATGGATTAGAATTATTTATGATGGTTGAAATACCAAGTAACGCATTACTTGCGGAAGAATTCGCAAAACATTTTGACGGATTCTCTATTGGCTCAAATGATTTAACACAATTAACTTTAGGAGCAGATAGAGACTCTGAATTATTAAGTGAAATCTTTAATCCTTTTGATCCTGCTGTAATGCAACTTATTGAAATGACATTAATTAAAGCTAAAAAAACAGGTACACATACTGGCCTTTGCGGTCAAGCACCTAGTGACTACCCAGAATATGCACAATTTCTAGTTAAAAATGGTATTGACAGTATCTCTTTTAACCCTGATGCATTAATAAATGGTATAAAGAACATAGCTATTGCTGAGAAAAAATTAATTTATAAGAACTAAAAAATGAAAAAATCAATTGAAAATTTATTCGATTTAACGGATAAAGTAGCTATCGTAACAGGAGGCGCAATGGGAATTGGAAAAGGTATTGCAATCCGTTTAGCAGAAGCAGGAGCTTCTGTCATGATTGTAGATTTGGTATCCGAAAAAGAAGCTTTAAGTACACTAGAAGAAATTAGAAACGAAGG
>CALPSU020000042.1 GCA_943326315.2 Chryseobacterium gleum | reverse complement strand
GGATAAAAGAATCCAACTGCATAAACTCCTTCTTCTAATAATTTATTCGCAAAAGTCTGAGATAAAGCTGCATCATACAACATAATCGGAACAATTGGAGAATTTCCTGGCTTAATATCAAACCCAGCTTCAACGATTGCTTTTTTGAAATAAGCTGTATTCTCTTCCAAACGATCTCTTAATTCTGTAGTCGAACTCAAAATTTCAAAAACTTTATTAGATGCACCTACGATAGCTGGAGAAAGAGAGTTTGAAAATAAATAAGGACGAGAACGTTGGCGTAAAAGCTCAATAATTTCTTTTTTACCAGTTGTATAACCTCCCATCGCTCCACCTAAAGCTTTTCCTAAAGTACCTGTTATAATATCTACACGATCCATAACTCCACAATGTTCTGGTACTCCACGACCTGTTTTACCTATAAAACCTGCAGAGTGACATTCATCGGTCATTACTAATGCATCGTATTTATCAGCTAGATCACAAATTTTATCCATCAAAGCGATATCTCCATCCATAGAAAAAACCCCATCCGTAACGATAATTCTGAAACGTTGTTTTTGAGCTGCAATTAATTGCGTTTCTAAATCAGCCATGTCAGAATGCTTGTATCTGTATCGGTTTGCTTTACACAAACGAACTCCATCAATGATAGAAGCGTGATTTAATTCATCTGAAATAATAGCATCTTCTTCTCCAAATAATGGTTCGAAAACACCACCATTTGCATCAAAAGCGGCTGCATACAAGATAGTATCTTCAGTACCATAAAATTTTGCAATTTTAGCTTCTAATTCTTTGTGAATATCTTGTGTCCCACAAATAAATCTAACAGAAGACATTCCATATCCATGTGAATCTAAAGCATCTTTTGCTGCTTGGATAACTTCTGGATGAGAAGACAAACCAAGATAATTGTTGGCACACATTATAACCACTTTATCGCCAGATTCAACAGTTACATTAGCACCTTGAGGGGAGGTTATAATTCTTTCCCTTTTGTATATTCCACCATCTTCTATTTCTTTTAATTCATTTTGAAGATGAGCTTGCATTTTTCCGTACATAATTTCAATTTTTTTGTAAAGATAAATTATAATTGATAATTGACAATGGTGAATTGATAATGTGAAGTATAGTGAATTAAACTAATTTACTAGTTTTAATTATCGAGGTTAAAATTTTGATTAACTCAATTATAGAATTTTTAATTTTCAAATAAATTTCTTCATTAATAAAGTTTGATTGAAATAAAATTTCTAGCCAATAATCCGTTTCATTTGCTTCTTTTAGTGAGATGGATAATTTGTGAATGAAGTCTTTTTTGCTTTCGGCTTGTTCAGATTCTCTAACTAAAGCTCCTATTGAAGTTCCACTTCTTAAAATTTGTTTTGATAAAATGTATTCTTTTTTTTCTAAAATTAAAAATTGATTTAACTGAACGATTTTTAAAGCAAAATCAAAACTTTTATTCTTAATAATATTATTTTTCATTTTAATTTATTTAGATGATAAATCTAAAGTTAAGGATAATTGTCAATTTTCCATTCTCAATTATCAATTATTAAAAGTTGTATCTTTGCAATTCAAAAATTAGAATATGAGCGAGCAACGTACGGAATTGAATCAATTAGGAGAATTTGGTCTAATCGATCACTTAACTAAAGGTTTTGAAAATAGTTTATCTTCAACCATAAAAGGAGTGGGGGACGACGCTGCTGTTCTTTCAATTTCAAAGAAAGAATCAATGCTAGTATCAACGGATATGTTATTAGAAGGTGTACACTTTAATCTAATGTATATGCCACTTAAACATTTAGGTTATAAAGCTGTTGCTGTAAATGTTTCCGATATTTGCGCAATGAATGGTGTTGCAGAGCAAATTACTGTTTCAATTGCTGTTTCAAGTCGTTTTCCAGTGGAAGCATTAGAAGAGTTATACGCAGGAATAAAATTAGCATGTAAAAATTATAATATAGATTTAGTTGGAGGAGATACAACAACTTCATTAACTGGTTTAATGATAAGTGTTACTGCAATTGGCAGAGCGAAAAATGCTGAAATTGCATATCGATCTGGAGCGAAAGAACACGATTTATTAGTTGTTACTGGTGATTTAGGAGGTGCTTACATGGGGCTTCAGGTTCTTGAAAGAGAAAAAGAAGTTTTTAATGCAAATCCTGAAATTCAACCAGATTTAGATGGACATGATTACATTATAGAACGTCAATTGAAACCAGAAGCAAGAAAAGATATTATTGGGTTTTTGAAAGAATTAAAAGTAGTACCAACATCAATGATTGATATTTCGGATGGTTTAGCTTCTGAAATCCTACATTTATGTAAAGCTAGTAATGTTGGATGTCACGTTTACGATGAAAAAATTCCAATTGATGCTCAAACTTCTGTTGCAGCGATTGACTTTAATTTAGATCCTAATACTTGCGCTTTAAATGGAGGAGAAGATTATGAGTTATTGTTTACTATTTCACAATCTGATTTTGAAAAAGTTAAAGGTAGTCCTCACATGACTATCATTGGCCACATGACAGATGCAACAGATGGTATCTACTATGTGGATAAAAATGGATCAGCCATTGAATTATCTGCACAAGGATGGAATCATTTTAGAGGGGAATAGACAAAATTTAAATAAAAATAATTTTTAAAAATTAAAAAGCCCTTATTCCTCTCACTCTAGGTGTGTATGTTTTAGCATCTGCATCAGATGAACCAATAGAAAAGTAGAATGTATAAGCATGAGTTGCTGTATGTTCTGTACTGCTCCAATAGTCAGATTTTAAAAGCAAAGTATTGCCTCCTGCAAAAAGAGCTTTATTAGTCTCATAACGGTTATGATACAATTTCACTAATTCGTCAATACTTGGTAAATACCAACCGGAACCTAGTGTAGAAATATAACTTGCCGCTGGGCTATCTGACATTAAAGCTGTATTGTATGCTCCATCCCAAGTACGGTTAGCATTCAATAATGTCCCTGAATTTTGCCAAGCTAAAGGACCACTTTCAGTAAGTGATACTATAAGTCCGTGTTCTAAACCATCAATTCCTTTATATAGGTAATAAATAATACCACCTAAATAGGATTCTCCAAGATAGTGGGTAAAACCACCTACGCTTGCATTTGCACTGAATAATGCATAAGGCACACTCATTAACTGACTTGTGCTGGTTATGCTATATGAGTTACCACCTGTTGGGTCGGTTTCTGTTTTAATGAAATAAGGACCTGTCGCCCAGTTTATTGCAGCAAAGGTTCCTGTTATTGGAGTTCCTGCTCCAATTTCTAAACTTACTAAACCGTTAGCATTAGAGGTTATGTTTTGTGTTTCGCTATATGCAACCGCACCTGAAACTGTGCCTTGAAGTATACTTATCTTTACACCAACTGTTGTAGAAGTCACTAAAGCATTGCTACTGTTTCGGATTACGGCTTGATAGCTCATTTTTTGTGGGGCTTGGGCAAAAACATTAACCGTTATTAGTAGTCCTGCTAAAATCGAATAAATATTTTTCATAGGTTAAGTTTTTAATTATTTTAAATGCTGTTATTTATTTGTCAAAAATAAGTTTATTTATTATAAATTCAAATTATCGGTAAGATTTTCAAATAATCTATATTAGAACATGTTTCTTATTCCGAAAAATAAAGGTCAATATATTAATCTAAATTCTTTGAATACAGCCTATTGAAAAACAATTTTATATTTTAATTAGATGACATTTTTATCCAAATACCTACTCCAATCAAAAATCCAATTCCAAAGAGAATCAGTCCTATCATTAACAAAGGATGTTGTTTTTTAAAACTTTTAAATGTTTCCATATTTTTAATTTTAAGCAAATATAAATTTTTCAATCAAAATATTAATTCTTTATTGTAAATCCCAAAGTTTTAACAAGAAAATAATTCGTAATTTAGAAGGATTCAAAATAAGGATTTATATCTTTGCAATGAGATTATGGAAGGAAAGAAAAAAACATTCAGAGTGCGAGAAATAAGGGAGCAATTTCCAGCACTTAGGCAGACTGTCTATGGTAAAAATTTGATTTATTTTGATAATGGTGCAACGTCACAAAAACCACAAATGGTATTAGACGCGATTAATCATTATTACTCAAAAGACAATGCAAATATTCATCGAGGTGTTCATTACATGAGTCAACAAGCAACCGACGGATATGAAAATGCTCGAGTTACAATTCAAAAATATTTGAATGCTGAAAAATCTGAAGAAATAATTTTCACAAAAGGAACTACGGATGGCATTAATTTAGTTGCTTTTTCTTTCGGAGAACTTCTTTCGCCAGGAGATGAAATACTTATAACTGCAATGGAACATCATTCTAACATAGTTCCTTGGCAAATGCTTTGCGAGAGAAAAGGATGTATTTTAAAAGTTGCTCCAATTAATAAAAAAGGGGAATTAATTATTTCTGAATTTGATGCCCTTTTATCTCCTAAAACTAAATTAGTTGCAGTAACCCATATTTCTAATGCTTTAGGAACTATCAATCCTGTAAAAGAATTAGCGAAAAAAGCACACGCTGTTGGAGCTAAAATTTTAGTCGATGGAGCTCAAAGCATACAACATACTAGAATTGACGTTCAAGATATGAACTGTGATTTCTTCGTTTTTTCGAGTCATAAAGTTTTTGGTCCGACGGGTGTTGGAGTACTTTATGGAAAAGAGAAATTATTAGATGCAATGCCACCATACCAAGGTGGTGGTGATATGATTTTAAAAGTCACTTTCGAAAGAACTACTTACAACGAATTACCATATAAATTTGAAGCTGGAACACCTCATATTGCGGGAGTTATTTGTTTAGGAAAAGCAATCGAATTTTTAGATTCTATGGACATGGAAGCACTTCAAAATCATGAAAGAGAATTAGCTGAGTATGCACAGGATATGCTTACAACTTTTGAAGGTGTAAGAATTATCGGAGAGGCAAAAAACAAAACTAGTGTTGTATCATTTGTTGTAGATGGTTTACATCCTTTCGACATCGGGACACTATTAGATAAACAAGGAATAGCAGTAAGAACAGGTCATCATTGCACCCAGCCATTAATGGAATTCTTTAAAATTCCAGGAACCGTAAGAGCCTCTTTTGCTTTTTACAACACGAAAGAAGAGATTGATTTTTTCATTATGGCTGTAGAGAAAAGTATTAACATGTTACGTTAATTGATATGACATTAGAAGAAAAACAACAAGAGATTATTCAAGATTTTGCCATTTTTGATGACTGGATGGAAAAATATGAATACATAATCGAATTAGGAAAAGATTTACCTATTATTGAAGAATCTAATAAAACGGATGATCGTTTAATTGAAGGTTGTCAATCAAGAGTTTGGTTGGATTCAAAATTGGAAGCTGGCAAAATGAAATTTTATGCCGATTCTGATGCAATTATTACAAAAGGAATCATAGGCTTATTAATAAGAGTTTTAAATGATGAAACACCTGAAGTAGTTGCAAAAGCGGATTTGCATTTTATCAAAGAAATAGGATTACAAGAACATTTATCTATTACTCGTTCAAATGGTTTAGTGAGTATGGTTAAAAAAATCAAAATGAGTGCTTTAGTTGCAATCGGAAATAATTAAAAAATGGAATTAGAAAATACAATCGTATCAGTTTTAAAAACAATTTACGATCCCGAAATACCGGTGGATGTTTATGAATTAGGTTTAATCTATGAAGTAAAAATCGACAAAGAAGGAAATGTTGAAATTGAAATGACTTTAACTTCTCCAAATTGCCCGGTAGCTGAGACTATGCCTAAAGAGGTTGAGGATAAAGTGGCTGCTATTGAAGGAGTAAAATCTTCTAAAGTAAATATTGTATTCGATCCAACTTGGGATAAAGATATGATGAGCGAAGAAGCAAAATTGGAATTGGGATTTTTGTAGTTATTAGAAATTAGTTGTTAGTTTTTAGAATTGGCGACTTTAAAAAGTTATAAGATGAAACGAGTTGTAATTACTGGGATAGGTGCTTTGACACCGATAGGAAATAACTTAAACGAATTTTGGACGAATTTAAAAAATGGAGTTAGCGGTGCAGGTCCGATTACAAAATTTGATACTGAAAAATTCAAAGTCAAGTTTGCTTGTGAGTTAAAAGGGTATGATCCAAAAAATCATTTTGATGTAAAAGAAATCAGAAAATACGATCCATTTTCTCAATATGCATTGGTTGCAGTTGAAGAAGCTGTAAAACATGGAAACATTGATTTCGATACCTTAAACAAAGATAGAATTGGAGTTATTTGGGGTTCTGGAAATGGAGGAATTCAAACTTTTCAGGATCAAACCAAAGAATATTGTGATGGAGATGGAACACCTCGTTTTACTCCATATTTCATTCCTAGAATTTTAGTCGACATTGCTTCAGGTATTATTTCAATAAAATACGGATTAAGAGGTGTAAACTTCTGTCCTGTATCTGCTTGTGCAACTTCTAATACGGCTATTATTGAAGCTTTTAACTATATCAAATGGGGAAAAGCAGATATGATAATTACAGGTGGATCCGAAGCTGCAATTACTGAATCTGCTATTGGTGGTTTCTCTTCTGCTAAAGCACTTTCTCAAAGAAATGATTCTCCTGAAACTGCCTCACGTCCGTTCGATATTAACCGAGATGGTTTCGTAATGGGTGAAGGAGCAGGAGCATTAATTGTTGAAGAATATGAACATGCTATTAAACGTGGAGCAATTATTTATGGTGAAATTGTTGGTGGTGGTATGGCTGCCGATGCATATCATTTAACAGGAACTCATCCAGAAGGAGACGGTGCTGTTTTAGGTATGAATGAAGCAATGAGAGAAGCTGGAATTACTGCTGATCAAATAGATCACATCAATATGCATGCAACTTCTACTCCTCAAGGTGATAACAGTGAATTGAAGGCAGCAAGAAGAGTATTTGGAGATAGAAAATCTTTAGCCGTTTCTGCAACAAAATCTATGACAGGACATTTGTTAGGAGCGGCTGGTGCGATTGAAGGAATTGCTTGTGTGATGGCTTTATTAGAAAATACAGTTCCGCCAACAATCAATACCAAAGATTTCGAGCCAGAGTATAAGGACTTATTTACTTTTCCAATGGACAAATCAATTGAAAAGGAGATGAGTTATGCAATGAGTAATACGTTTGGTTTTGGTGGACACATTGCTTCAATTGTTTTTAAGAAATTTATAAAATAGACTTTAGATTGTTAGATGATAGACATTAGACTTGATGATTTCTACAAGTCCATATTCTAAAAACTAATTTCTAAAAACTAACAACTAAGTAATGTCAGAAATAAAAAATAAAATAACCGAAAGCGGACTTATAAGTTTGGATTTAGCAGCTTATAAACCAACTCAAACTATTCTTGGAATAGATATTGCCGAACAATTATGGCAAGGCCTTGTTTTAAAAGAAAAGGATTTCCGATTATGGATTAAAGAAAATGATTGGACCTTTTATTCTGGAAAAGCTGTTTATATTCATTGTTCAGCTGATGCAATTATTCCAACTTGGGCATATATGTTAATTGCTTCTAAATTAGTAACTAATGCAGTTATTTTTTTAGTAGGATCAAAAGAAGATATTCAAAAACAATTAATTAAACAAAATATTAAAAATGAGATACTCGCGCCATTTATCGACGCCAGAGTAATCATAAAAGGCTGTTCTGATATTCCATGTGCAGATTTCGCAATGGTAGAATTAGTTAAACATCTTCAACCAGTTTTGAAAAGTTTAATGTTTGGTGAGCCTTGTAGCACAGTGCCAATTTATAAAAAAGTATAGTTTATCAAATAAAATCTAATTCCAATTTTAGTTTGTTATTTAAAATATTTATTATCTTTACACCAATTAAATTAATTGTATAAGCGATGAGTATTTTCGGAATTGTAATGTTTCTTATGATCGGCGGGATGGCCTTCTGGTTATTATTTTTCTTATTAGGATTTGCTGTTCCTATGTGGATTACACTTGGGATTTTTGCTAAATTACGTCCGAAAAGAGTTTTTGAAGAGGAAGAAGAAAATTAATTTTTCAATACATATATTTAAAGGTTGTTCCATATTGAGCAACCTTTTTTTTTGATATATACTTTCGTATATTTTTATTTTTCCTGATTTTCTTTTTCTAAATAAGTAAGGTGTTTTTCCATTCTTTTCATCATAAATCTACGAACTAGATACATTAAGAAAGTAAAAGCAGCAAGAACGTAGTATTCACCCCACTTCTTAAAACCTTCGGTTAATACAAAATAGGTTATTATTATAGGTAATATAATAGAAACCACTAACCAAAACTTAAGCATTAATTTATTGTAATTATTCATTTTTTCATTTTTTTAAAGTAATTATTTTCAGATATTTGACTGTCTTTTTTAATGAAAATATTTTTATGTTAATCAAATATCTAAATCTTATTTTTTATCAAAGTCAATTTTACCTGTTGGTTTTAAAAACACATATGTCGAAAAATCTTGTTTAGAACGAATTCCTTTTCCAAATAAAATCCCTTGAGGATTCCTAACAATAACAGCTTTGTTTGTGAAAATTGAACTATCACTTTTTGTCCAAGTTAATTCTTCTGTTTCTAGGCGTTGTTTCTTTTCGAAATTTATAAGTTGTACAGAATCCTTAACATAAAAAGTACCATTGCTAATATTCATTTCACCATAAAGTGCTGTTAAAGAAGACACTATTTTTCCATCATCGGAAAAGAAATTTACTTTTAAACCATCTTTAAATTTAGTTACATCGAATGGTTTAGAGAATCTTTCAGCAATTTTAGCATACAATTGAAATTTCGCATAGCCAGAATCTGTTTGAATAATTTCTAAATTTTCCGTTACATCATCTGGAGCACCTGACTTAAAAGTTACACGTTTTATAGTATCAAGATCATTTACACAGGAGTTAAGAAAACAACAAATAGTAAAAAATAGTACTATTTTTAAAATCGTATTCTTAGAAATTGATTTAGACATTTTTAATCAAATTTTCTTTTTATAAACCAACGTTCAAAACTTGCGGGAGCAAAAATTACATTTAAATTTATACCATAATATTGCTCACTCAATGCTGTTGAAATACTATTACTTCTTTTTCCATAAGCGAATCCTAAGTTAATCGAAGATAAAGATTTTTGCATACGAAGTGGTATTCCAAATCCAAGCGTAACTCCTTTGTCATTAATTGCTATTCCATTCATTGAAATAGGTAAAGTATATTGATAACAGCCAACTCTATAACGAATGGTCTCAATAAAATTGGATACACCAGATTGACTTAAGAATAATTTTTCAGGAATATACTGAACTCCAAAAGTAAATTTATTTGTATTTAAATAACCAGGATTTGTAGTTATATCAGAAATTGTGGAGGAATATTTATTCCAATTTGTTACGTTATAAGATGTGTGAAAGCTTATTTCAGAATTTCTTTGTTGATTTCCTTTCTTAACATCTTTAAATGATAAGAGATAGTTTAACCCAATGGTTGTTGATGGAGCAAGATTAATTGAACCTTTTACTTGATTTGTAGAATCTAATTTATTATAATATGCTGCGTTATCAATAAATTTTGAAGTGTATAAAAAATATTGGTTGGATGAATTTAATTTTTGAGATGGCTCAACTACAGCAGACAGTGCAAATGAGTTTTTAGTATTTAAAATCTGATTGTAATACATTCCGAATTCGTAATGTAATGCATTTATTTTTAGTGTTTTTTGATCAATTCCTCCTGCTGTTGCATTGATAATATTCGTTTTTCTTTCGTTTATTAATGATCCAAAAACATATCCAACATTTCCTCCTACTGCTAGTTGATGATTTTTCAATTTTAGGATATTTGAGGAAAAACCTAAAAATACTTCGTTTGTACTTCCAGAACCGTCATAGCTATGTTTAATTGAATCTGTACCGATTTTTTCTTTGGTAGAAAAACTGTAACCTCTTCTAGAAAATGGTTTTAGTCCAAATGCTATCCCAAAATGTTTAGCAAAGGAAAAACCCATTGAGAAATGATTCAATAATATGATTTTTGATAAATTAGTTGCTTGACCTTCTTTATACTTGGAAATACGTGAAGAAATTCCTGTAGAAAATATAGGTTGACCTTTCGCAAGTGTATTGTAGGATGCAGGGTTATAAAAATTTAGTGTTGTAGAGTCAAAATAAGTAATAGTTGTATTACCTAATCCTAAATATGTTGCATGATCCAAACCATCTCTTTCACCCAATCCAAATGAGCTAAAAGGAGAGGTTGATGTACTCTGTGCGTTTATACTATTATTTTTAAATAATATTGAATAAAAGCTAATACTAAGAATAATAAAAGGTAATATTTTATTTTGCATTGAGTAAATATATTTTGTATAACCCTTTAAGGGTAAAATTTTCTTCTACAAAGGTGTTGTTTTTTGAAGGAAATTCAAAATAAACAGCATCCCCACCTGTAACAAAAATCGTTAAGTCTTGATATTGTTCACTATACTGACTAATAAATTGATTTATTTCTGATTGTATACCATTCATCACACCTGATTTTATCGAATTCAAGGTACTATTCCCTATTAAATCGGCACGACTACAATCAGATAACAAAGGTAGATTTCCGGTGTAATCATTTAATGATTTATATCTTAAATGAATTCCAGGAGAAATCGATCCACCGAGATAATTACCGATTTTATCAACGAAATCAAATTTGACACACGTTCCAATATCAATTGAAATAGAATTTGAGGAATTAGATAAATAATAAGAAGCAACGGCATTACAAATTCGATCCACTCCTAATGTTAAGGGTGTTTTATACTTAATAGTAATAGGAAGAGTTGAGAATCTATTGAATAAAATAGAGTGAGAAGATAAACTTAATAACTCTTGTGTTTTTTTTTCGGAAAGTACAGAGCTTATAAAAACTGGTGATTTTTTGTTTTCTTTTAACAAGTTTTTAAATTCGGATATGTCAGAATACTCAATTTTGTATGTTTTTTGTAGTTCACAATTCAGAAAAACACCTACTTTTAATAAAGTGTTCCCTGCATCAACAATAAAAACCATCTGATTTTGATTCATATAGCAAAGATAACATAAGAAATTTTAAAATAAATATAAAAACGGCATTGTTATATAAATAAAGTTGTTAACTTTGCCCTCACAATAAGGATGGCGTCTTAGCTCAGTCGGTAGAGCAACAGACTGAAAATCTGTGTGTCCCTGGTTCGATTCCTGGAGACGCCACTTACAAAAAAAGAGAAACAGAGATGTTTCTCTTTTTTTTGAAATAAAAATCTTCTTATTTTAATATTTCCAGATCAATACCAAAAGTTTTAGACTTTATACATTTTTTAGATTTCACGAAACTGTTGCTGAAAACTTTTAAAGAACTTTTATTTTCATTGAACTTGTAATTGTATTTTCGTAGAAAATGTAATATATGAAAACAATTGGTATTTTTTGTGGTGGCTTTTCTTCTGAATATGAAATTTCAATAAAAAGCGCAACAACAATTTTAAATAATTTTCCGGATGGGTTTTCTGGTTTTTTAATTGTTGTTTCAAAAGAGAATTGGACTGCTAGATACCAAGGTGGAGAGTATGAAATAGACTTAAATACATTACGATTTAATACTGGAAGTGAAGACATTCAAATTGAACATGGATTAGTTTATATTCACGGAAACCCTGGAGAAAATGGGAAAATTCAAGCGTTTTTAGAAATGAAAGGAATTTCATGCATCAATTCTGGGGCTTTAGCATCAGAACTTTCATTTGATAAATGGTATTGCAACCAGTTTTTGAAAGGTTTTGATATTCCTGTTGCTAAATCATTATTTTTATCTGCTAAAAACGATTTTAAAATTGAACAAATTATAGAAGAATTAGGATTGCCTGTTTTTGTTAAACCATC
>CALPSU020000041.1 GCA_943326315.2 Chryseobacterium gleum | reverse complement strand
CATAGGAAATAGAGTCACATTTAGCCTGTAATTCTTTTCTGAAAATTTTCACATTTTTATACCCTTTCATTCGATTTGATTTACCTAATGAATCTTTCAAACTAAACAGAGTGTCTGCATGTATAAAAAGTGTGTCTTTTTTATCAATTTTTAAGACTAAAGCTTTTCCTGTTAAAAAAGAAAGTTTTTTTAGATCTGAAGAATATACGTAATCACCTCTGAATTCAAGGTTTTCAGTAGTGTCCTTAAATATCACATTTCCTTTACCAATTGAAATTCCTTTTTGAGAATGAGAATATAAATAATCCCCTTTCATAAGTTGACTTTCTTTTAATATTGAAGCTTTTTTTTGTAAAGTAGCCTCTTTTGTTTCCGTATTATACCAACCATTTTCACAATAAATTTTCGATCCTTTTTTAGGATCTTTTTCAATTTGAGTTATGTTTGTTGGACCGTAAAAATAGTTTGTTTTCTTTTTGTAGTTATAACGTAATGTATCTGTAGTCATATATAAATCAGTACTTCTATAGACTACTTTTCCGCTAAAAAACATATCCTTACTTTCAGTGTATATATGCCCAATTTTACTTGTAAGTGTTTCCGATTTCACAATGCTTTCAATTCTTCCTCCATATCGATAGATAGCAACCGCTTTATTTGCATCATATTCCAAGGTATCTGTTAATATTTTATATTCCAGATCACGAACTCTTACATTAATCCAAAGTTTAGCTTGTTTTGTTGTTCCGTTGTAATATAATGAATCGCAGAATAAATTGACATCAGATTTTGTTATATGAACATTTCCATATGCCCAAACTTCTTGCGATTTGTCTTTGTAGTGTGCCGAATCACAATACATTGTATTTCCTTGGTATATAAAATTTACTCTACCTATAAGTCTATGAACACCTGTCTTTTCATTATATTCAAATTTCTCAGCACCCGGCAATAATTCCAAAACATTCTTTTGACTTATAGCATGGTGACTAAGCAAAAAAATTGCGCTTGTAAAAAGCGCAATTTTAAGAAACTGTCTAAATATGTATTTTTTAGTTTTCAATTAGTTATTTACTAATGTTTGTTTTCTATCTGGTCCAACTGAAACTACAGTAATTGGAATCCCTAATTTTTCTTCCAAATAAAGCACATAATCTTTTAATTCTTTAGGAGCATCATTATATGAAGCTAATTTTGTAAGATCACAATTCCATCCTTTAATATCTTCGTATACAGGTGTAATATCTGAATCAATAATATCAAAAGGGAAATAATCTATTTTTTCTCCATCAATAATGTAGTGAGTACAAACTCGAATAGTTTCAAAAGAGTCAAGAACATCCGATTTCATCATTGATAATTCAGAAGCTCCATTTATCATTATCGCATATCTTAAAGCGGGCAAATCTACCCAACCACATCTTCTTGCTCTACCAGTTGTAGCTCCAAATTCATTTCCTTCTTTTCGAATTTTTTCACCAACTTCATTATCTAATTCTGTTGGGAAAGGTCCGCTGCCTACTCGAGTACAATATGCTTTGAAAATACCAATTACTTTTCCAATAGTAGTTGGTGCAACTCCAAGTCCAGTACAAGTTCCTGCAGTAACAGTATTTGATGACGTTACAAAAGGGTATGTTCCAAAATCAATGTCTAACATAGTTCCTTGAGCACCTTCGGCTAAAACTTTTTTACCTTCTTTTAAAGCTGCATTTAAATAATGCTCGCTATCAATTGCTGTTAAAGATTTTAAAGTTTCAACCCCTTCAAACCATGCACCTTCTAATTCTGATAAGTCATATTCAAAACCTTCGTAATGTTTTAAAATACCAACATGTTTTTCAACTAGACAGTCGTATTTTTCTTTAAAATTTGGAGAAAAAATATCACCAACACGAAGACCATTTCTTCCAGTTTTGTCCATATATGTTGGGCCAATTCCTTTCAAAGTTGAACCAATTTTATCTTTTCCTTTAGCTGTTTCTGATGCAGCATCAAGTAATCTGTGAGTAGGTAAAATTAAATGAGCTTTTTTAGAAATAAGCAATCTCTTTTTGTAATCTACATTAAAAGGAGCTAATTTCTCTAATTCTTTTTGAAAAAGTACAGGGTCAATAACAACTCCATTTCCAACTATATTTAATACATTTTCTCTAAATATTCCAGAAGGAATAGTATTTAAAACATGTTTTACACCTTCGAACTCAAGTGTGTGACCCGCATTTGGTCCACCTTGAAATCTTGCTATAATATCGTATTCAGGAGTTAAGACATCAACGATTTTACCTTTTCCTTCATCTCCCCATTGTAGGCCTAATAATACATCTACTTTCATTATTCTTTATTCTTAAAGTGATTCAGTGCCTCTTTTTCGGAGTTATAAATCGTATATATTTCATTTAATTTTGCAATTTGAAAAAGATTTTTCACGTTTCCGTTTACACCATAAAAAATCAAATCGCCATTGTTTATTCTAGTTTTAGTAAGTGTTTTCATAAATAAATTAATTCCAGAAGAATTTAGATATGTTAAGTCACTTAAATTAAATATCAATTTACTTTTGTTTTCACTAATCAATTTAGAAATCGATAATGATATTTCATTAATCTCGGAATCACTCATTATTTTACCTCTTAATGAAATAACAAACGATTCTGAAAAGTTTTGTATGTTAAAAGTAAAATTCATTAATTATTTACTTTCTTTTTTATTTTTTACACCATAAAAATAAAGTGAATGATGCTCTATTTTCATATCAAACAATTCTTCAATTGTAGCTTTTATGGATTGAATTCTAGGATCACAAAACTCTATCAACTCACCCGAATCTGTACATACTATATGATCGTGTTGTTTTGAACCATGAGATTTTTCAAATTGAGCAATGTTTTTACCAAATTGATGTTTTCTAATAAGGTTGCATGCCAATAATAAATCAATTGTATTATAAAGTGTAGCTCTTGAAACTCTGTAATTTTGGTTTTTCATTTTGATATAAAGTGATTCTACATCAAAATGACCTTGATAATCGTAAATTTCAGCAAGTATTGCAAATCTTTCAGGAGTTTTCCTGTGGCTATTTTGCTCCATGTATGCGGAGAAAATTTGTTTTACAGTTAATTGTAAATCCTGTGATGCCATATTCTAATTAAAACCAAAAGGCGAAATTAATAATTAAAGACAAATAAGTTTGAAGATTTTAGTCTTATTTATATGTGTTATTAACAAGTTGTAAAGAATCTTACTCTAACTTTGTTTTTGTTGTATTCGAATGTGTTTATAATAGAATACTACATATTACTTTCTATATGGTCTATTAATGAATGAATTACCTTTATATGTATCTCTTGAGCTCGATCGGCATATTCGCTAAAAGGAGCTCTTATTTCAACATCGCATAAGTCTTTCATTAATCCGCCATCTTTACCTGTTAAACAAATAATTGACATACCTTTTTCTTTAGCTTTATAAATAGCATTTAGGACATTTTTTGAATTTCCAGATGTTGAAATAGCAAGTAAAACATCTCCTTTTTTTCCAAAGGCGTCAATGTACCTAGAAAAAACATAGTCATAGCCATAGTCATTTGAAACGCATGAAATATGACTAGAGTCTGAAATTGAAATTGCAGGGTAAGGTTTTCTGTCGGATCTATATCTACCTGTCAATTCTTCTGCAAAATGCATAGCGTCACACATAGATCCGCCATTTCCACAACTTAAAACTTTACCTTCATTTTTAAAAGAATTAACTAGTATGTTTCCAGCTTCTTCGATTTTAAGAATATTTTCTTTCGTGTTGAATTTTTGTAATATTTTAAGCGCTTCATCGAAATGACTAGCTATTTTTTCTGTACTCATCCATTTAGAATTTTGTCAAATTTAAAAAAAAAATAGGACCTTAACAATGATATTCAATCAATCTTACTATATTTGAAACGGACTTTTGTCCAAATTTAAAATCATAATTATGAAAAAAAACTTACTATTCCTTTCTGTTATCTTATTTTCTTCGGTATCTTTTTCTCAAGGAGATTGTTTTAAAAAACTAGAAGATGCTTTTACTAGAAGGGGTTCTTTATCTATAGCGGATGCTATTCATTCAAATGTTATTGTTAGCTTTTTTGAAGAAGGTGGAACAAGATGTGTTGGAGGGAAAGTTAGAGTTGAGAACGGAACAATTACATCGGTATTTCTTCAATTTAATGATAATTCATATGAATTGATGGAAAAGAAATTTTATAATGCTAAAAAATCTCCACCAATAATTGTAAATGGAATTTCTGAAATGATATTTACTACCGATGGTGAAAAATTTAGAATTATTTTCATTGATAAGTTAAAACCGAAAAAACAGATATATAAAGAAATTAACTTACCGGATGATTTGTAAGAAGTAATAAATTTGTTAATGAGCTCTAGTTTTTTCTAGGGCTTTTTTTTTGAATTAGTTTTCAACATTATTCGTTTATTTTATTCAGGTTTATTTTAATTGAATGCCCTATGAATGTTAAAATATTAAATCATTGTTCAGATATTTACTAACAAAGGCGTGATGAAAAACTAAGTGTATTTGAATTAATCAGCTTTCTATCTTTATTATCTTTGCTACCTTTAGATCAAAAGAAATAGAGTTACGATATGAAAGATTTATTAGAGAAGTTTGAAAATAAACGTCCAGAAATTGTTTTCGAATGGAAAGATGCTGAGACTGAGGCTGAAGGTTGGGTTGTAATTAATTCTCTTAGAGGAGGTGCTGCAGGTGGAGGTACTCGTATGCGAATCGGATTAGATAAAAGAGAAGTTGAGTCATTAGCTAAGACTATGGAGGTTAAGTTTACAGTAGCGGGGCCGCCAATTGGTGGTGCTAAATCTGGAATTAATTTTGATCCAAAAGATCCTCGAAAAGAAGGTGTTTTGAAAAGATGGTACGCAGCTGTTACACCATTACTGAAACATTATTACGGAACAGGGGGTGATTTAAACGTAGATGAAATACACGAAGTTATACCTATGACAGAAGATTGTGGTGTTTGGCATCCACAAGAAGGTGTATTTAATGGTCATTTTCAGCCAAGAGAAGCTCAAAAAATAAATCGAATTGGTCAATTAAGACAGGGCGTACTTAAAGTATTAGAAGATACAAATTATTCTCCAGATGTAGTACGTAAATATGTTGTCGCAGATATGATAACTGGTTATGGTGTTGCCCAATCTATTAAACATTATTACAGTATTTGGGGTGGTTCTGTTGAGGGGAAAAAAGTTATAGTTCAAGGTTGGGGTAATGTTGGTTCAGCTGGAGCTTATTACTTAGCTCAACAAGGAGCTAAAATTGTAGGAATAATTGATAGAGTTGGAGGTCTTATTAAAGAAGACGGTTTCACTTTTGAAGAAATTAAACAATTGTTTTTAACTAAAAATGGAAACGAAATTGTTCATCCCGATTTGATCAGTTACGATGAAATAAATTCTAAGATTTGGGATTTAAATGCGGATGTATTTATTCCTTGTGCGGGTTCAAGAATGATAACAAAAGATCAATTAGGTAGAATGGTTAAATCTGGTGTTCAGGTAATTTCTTCTGGCGCTAATGTTCCATTTGCAGATCCTGAAATTTTCTTTGGTCCAATAGCTGATTTTGCTGATAATACGATTTCCATTATTCCTGATTTTATCTCTAATTGTGGAATGGCAAGGGTTTTTGCTTATTTAATGAGTAACGATTTAAAAGAAATTTCGGATAAAGGAATTTTTGAAGACACAAGCTCAGTTATTTATAATGCTTTAAAGGCAACTCACGATAAAAACAGCAAAAAAACAGGTATAGCGAAAACAGCTTTCGAAATTGCTTTAAAACAGTTAGTGTAAATATTAAATGGTAATAGGTATAATATTGATTTTTATTTTAGGGTATTTTTCCATTATGATGGAGCATACTTTTAAAATTGATAAATTAATTCCAGCTTTGCTAATGATGGTTCTTTCATGGACCATCATAGCATTTGGAATTATGGATATGAATCAATGGTTTAATCCTGTTACATCTATTTTTGATACCGATTTTGGATTGCTAGAATATTCAGGTAAAATTAAAATATTAGAGGACACTTTACTACATCATTTTGGAAAGACTTCAGAAATATTAGTTTTTTTAATTGGAGCGATGGCAATCATTGAGATGATTGACTATTTTCAAGGGTTTAATTCAATTAAAAAAATGATTAAAACCAAAAGTAAAAAATCTCTACTTTGGATATTAGTTTTAATAGGTTTTTCTCTATCTGCAATAATTGATAATTTAACAGCAACTATAGTTTTAATAACAATTCTGAGAAAATTAGTTCCTAATACTTCTGATCGAATGTGGTATTCTGGATTAATCGTTATTGCTGCAAACGCAGGCGGAGCATGGACTCCAATAGGAGATATAACGACAACTATGCTTTGGATGGCAAATAAAGTATCTTCGGAAAAATTAATGATTATCTTAAGTGTTCCTTCAATTATTAGTGTTTTGGTACCTACATTAATTGCTTCATTTTTACCAGCTTTTAACGGAAAAGTAGAAGAATCAAATGATGTTGAAAAATCATCTAAATATGGGTTTTTTATGTTGATTGTTGGGCTTGGATTAGTTGTTTTTGTTCCGGTTTTTAAAACTATATCTCATTTACCACCTTATGTTGGGATGATGTTTTCGTTGGCTATTTTTGCGTTATTAGCTGAAATAGTATCAAAACGTAAAGTGAATTTCACTAATTTAGAAGCTGAAGAAAAAAATGGTGGACCAACAATGAGTGCTTTAAGTAAAATCGAAATACCATCAATTTTGTTTTTTTTAGGTATATTAATGACAGTAGCAGCAATGGAATCATTAGGAATGATTTTTTCTTTTGGACAAAGTGTTAGTTCTTCAATCTCTACAAACCTTTTTGTAACCCTTCTTGGTTTGAGTTCAGCAATCATTGATAACGTGCCACTAGTAGCTGCTAGTATAGGAATGTTTCAAGAAGGTGCAGATTCTAATATTTGGCATTATATTGCTTACGCAGCTGGTACTGGTGGAAGTATTTTAATCATAGGTTCAGCAGCTGGAGTTGTAGCAATGGGGATGGAAAAGATTACTTTTTTTTGGTATTTAAAAAATATTTCACTGCTTGCAGCGCTAGGTTATTTTGCTGGAATTGGATTTTTGTTTTTTATCACATAAAGTATAGTAAATTTGTTGAATCGGAATAGTTCCTTATCATTATAGAATATAGAATAATAAAAAGTATAAATAAACGTTTAAAAACTATGAGTTTAAATTTTCTTTTACAAATCGAATCAGTGGTTACTGAAACTTCAAAAACAGGTGTAGTCGATAAATCTTTGTGGCAAATTGTCCAGGACTCTAATGGTAGTGGTGGATGGATAATCAATCTATGGCTTACTTTAATGTTAGGCTATACAATTTTTGTCTTTGTAGAAAGATTTTTAGCGGTTCAAAAAGCTTCTAAAGAAGAAAATAATTTTTTCGCTAAAATCAAAGAGTACATTTTAGACGGTAAAATTGATGCCGCGAAAGATTATTGCGCTTCATCTGCTTCTCCATCTGCAAGAATGATCGAAAAAGGGATTTCAAGATTAGGTAAACCTCTTGATAATATTGCGGCTTCAATTGAAAATACTGGGAAACTTGAGATTATGAGATTAGAGCAAAGATTGAGTTTTTTAGCAACAGCTTCAGGGGCAGGACCAATGCTTGGTTTCTTAGGAACGGTATTAGGAATGGTTGGAGTATTTATTGCTTTAGGAGATTCTACTTCTTTAAGTGTTAAGGTAATCGCTCCAGGTATTATGACTGCAATGATTACAACTGTTTTTGGATTAATCGTTGGAATTATTTCTTTCATCGGTTACAATTACTTAGTAGGTAGAATAGGTAAATTAGTTTATAAAATGGAGATCACAGCTCTAGAATTTATGGACTTATTAAATGAACCAAATAAATAATTAGACTATGAATTTAGGTTCTAGAAATAAAATCAAAATGGAAGGCGGTATGGCTTCCATGACAGATTTAATATTCCTCTTATTAATATTTTTCATCATTATGAGTTTGATGACAAATAATAATACCCCTATAGATTTACCAAATGCGACAACTGAGATACCCACGTCAACAAATCCAGTTGATGCTGCTGTTATTGTAACAGAGGATAATAAATATATTGTTATGCCTGGAGGAGATATGGAAAAACCAATGGAGTTTGAAGAAATTAGAGAACTTGTAGCTGCTGCTGTAGAAAACTCTGGTAAACCAAAATTGAAAATAGCAGGTCATCATAAAGCAAGTTACGAAGCAGTTTTTAATGTTTTAGCTTTAGCTCAGGCAAATTCTTGGGATCCAGTACTCGCTTACGATAAATAATTTAGATTTCTGTATGAAAACAGTATCACTTATAAATGAAAAAGATAGAGTAATAGGGATTGTTGTTTCAATACTTTGTTTACTATTTCTATTTCTGTTTCTTTACTTTACAACTTTCGAAAAAGCTGATCCTTCACCTATGGATATTCCACTAGAAACACAAATTCCATTAACTCAGATGGTATTTAAAAATTTAAAAGTGGAAACCTCTGGCGGCGGCGGAGGTGGTGGTGGAAGACCTTCAGATGCCAAAGTTGACCCTTTACCTAAGAGTCAAACTGAAAAAATACTTACCACAAATAAACTTAGTGAAAATAAAGTGAATACTGGTCAATCCAAAACTACAACTTCACCTAATTCACAGAATGAATCTTCAAGTGTTAAAAAATCAATTAATCCTTTTTCAAATGGAGGCGATGGCGAAGGAACTGGAGGTGGTGTTGGTAGAGGAAGTAATGTTGGATTTGGAAATGATGATGGACCAGGTCGAGGAGAAGGAAATGGAATTGGTACAGGAAATGGAACTGGTAAACGAATTCGATTAAACGATCCAAACGTTGATAATATAGATTCAGATGAAAACCATAAAATTAATTTAAGGGTTAAGATAGATGAAGATGGAAATGTAATCAGTGCAATAAGTACATCTAGAACAACTACAACAAGTCAAATAATAATTAATAAAGTTATATCTGCTACAATTAGCCAAGTTAAATACAATAAAAAACCAGGAGCAGGTGTCGAGGAACAATTTATATCTATAAGTATTCGTGCTAAATAAGTCATATACGGAAACATTAAATTGGCTTTTTAATCAGTTTCCCGCATATCACAAAATAGGTGTTAAAGCCTATAAGCCAGATGTGTCGAACTGTTTAATTTTATGTGAATTATTTGGGGATCCTCAAAATAAACTAAAATTCATTCATGTTGCTGGTACAAATGGTAAAGGATCTACTTCAAGTATGCTTGCTTCAATTCTTCAAGAATCAGGTAAAAAAGTTGGCTTATTTACATCTCCCCATATTGTAGATTTTAGAGAAAGAATTAGAGTAAATGGCGATGTGATTTCTGAGATTGAGGTTATAGATTTCTGTTCAAAAATAAAATCATTTAATTTAAATTTTGAACCTTCTTTTTTTGAAATTAGTTGGGTTATGGCACTTCAATTTTTTCAAAGTCAGATGTGTGATATCTGTGTTATTGAAACTGGGCTAGGCGGAAGATTAGATGCTACGAATTTAATAACCCCTATTCTATCTATCATAACAAATATTGGATTAGAGCACACCAATTTTTTAGGAAATACATTAGAAAAAATAGCTTTTGAAAAGGCCGGAATTATTAAAAAAAACATACCGGTTATTATTGGAGAAACTTTACCTCAAACAAAACCTGTTTTTAACGAACTTGCAAAAAAAAATAATTCTAAAATATTTTACGCTGAGAATAATACACTAGAATTACCTCCAAATTTCCCTTTATTAGGAGAATATCAAAAAAGAAATTATAAAATAATTCAATCTGCAATTGATATATTAAAGGACCTTGAAATTAACATCTTAAAAAGTGACATTGAACTTGGACTTAAAAATCTGTCTAAAAACACTGGTTTTAGAGGGAGAATGCAAATAGTTTCTGATAATCCATTAACGATTTTTGATGTTTCACATAATTTTGATGGAATTAAAGCCACTCTAGAGAGTATTGAAAAGATTAATAAAGGTAAACTGTTTATTTTGTATGGAACAAGCTCAGATAAAGATTTAGATTCAATTTTTTCAATTTTACCTAAAAATGCAACTTATTATTTTACAGAATTTAGTAATGAAAGAAGTGCAACAATTGATCAACTAAAAGAATTTACCGAAAAAAACAAGTTAAGTTCATTATTTTTCGCTTCTCCAAATACTGCCTTGAATGAGATTCAAATTATTGCAAATAAGGAAGATACAATATTAGTTTTTGGCAGCTTTTTTTTGATAAGCGATTTTTTTTAGTAATATTTATTTAAATAGTTTTGTAGATTCAAAAAAGATACTTATATTTGCACTCGCAATAACGAATCAATAGAGGTTCTAGCGATCTAAAAAGGGAAATTAGCTCAGTTGGTTTAGAGCACCTGCCTTACAAGCAGGGGGTCACAGGTTCGAATCCTGTATTTCCCACTAAAAAGCTTTCAAGAAATTGAAAGCTTTTTTTTTGACTTAGATTTTATTCAATTTTAAAAATTGAGTTAACTTTATAGTAAAAAAAAGGTAAGATTATTTAAATAAAATAAAATGAAAAAAATATTAAATTTTAAAATTCTTTATAGCCTCTTAATATTAGGCTTATTCTCTTTTAATTCATTTTCTCAAACTCCTGCTCCATCATTTAAATCTAAACTTAGCTTAGCGTTTACAAAGAAAAAGCAGATTGTTGTTTTAAATAAAAAAATAGACAGTTTGAATTTAGTGATAAAAGAAAAAGAAAATATTATTTCAACTGAAACTTTAAACTATTCTAAATTGGATGGTGAAATGAAGTTAAAACAAAATGAACTAATTGTAGCAAATCAACAACTTAGTGAGTTAGAATCGGAAGTAGATAAACAGAAAACCTCTCTGGATTCTTTGCATAAAGTAAATAGTGACTCTCATGCATATTCTTTATTTCAAAGAAATGAAGATTCTCTTAGATATCAAAATTTATTAAAAAAATTGAGTGAGCGTAATACTTTTATTGTAGATTCTTTAAAAATGTCTCAAGCTATTAAAAAATCTAAATTAGAACCGACCAAAGTTGAGACGTATTATTTTAAAGATTACAAATCAGTTATAACAGGAGTTCCTGATGAGAAAAATCGATATACATATACTTTTGAATTATTTCAGAAAACAGGTGATGAATATGTGAAAATTGAGAATGCGTCTATTTTTAATGAAAATAAACAACAACTATTAGATAATATAAATATAAAAATTCAAAAAGATTTTAATAGTTCATATAAAATAGATCCTAAGTGTTTTACTAGTAAAACTCCTCCGACATATGATTTTAAAAAATTAGGAATTGAATTTAAGGATGGAAAAGTTAATTTTTATGCTGTATTTGATTTTACAACTGAAAATTGTTACTATTTGTATGGATATACTTCAGTTGAGTTCACAATGGACGAGATTAAATCGTATTTAAAATAAGATGGATCAGGTTGTTCAGGATGAAATCACAAAACTTGTTGTAGCTCTTGTTATTGGAGCTATCATTGGAGCAGAAAGAGAGTATAGAACAAAAGCTGCAGGATTTAGAACGGTAATACTTATTACTGTTGGATCAACTTTATTTACAATCATTTCAAATATTATGAGCAATGACGCTAGAGTTGCGTCGAACATTGTTACGGGCATAGGTTTTTTAGGTGCAGGAGCAATATTTAAAGAAGGTGCAACAATAAAAGGTATGACTACCGCAACAACTATTTGGATTTCTGCAGCAATTGGAATGGCTATCGGTGCTGGTCAATATGAATTTGCATTTGCTGTGACAGCAATTGTTTTGATGGTTTTGCTAGGATTTGCTTGGTTGCCACATTTGATAGAAAGGATTAATACCGAGTTATTATATACAATAGTTATTGGAGAAATAAATGAATCAAATATTACTGAATTGGAGCAAATTTTTATAACTTCAGAAGTTAAATTTAAAAGTGTAAGACAAAAAAAAAGTAACAATGAAATGCAT